>NZ_NHNG01000147.1:0-7262 GCF_002287155.1 Arsenophonus sp. ENCA | reverse complement strand
ATTTGAAAACACCTTTGTTTTATATTTTTTTCTCTCAACCCATACTGCAACATCGAATTTTAATTTAGCGACATCAATACCCACTGAGGTTTTGATCATGGTAAATTCTCTCATGAAAAACAGATAATTGAATATATCGTCCTAACCTTCCTTATAAATACGTGCTCGTAGCACAAGATACCGTTCGGTTTTGAAGACGATGATGAATATGTCACCAGGGTTTAATCTGAGGTACAAGCTCTAAGCTTAAGGCAGCGTACAAACTCACCGGTAACATCCCAATGATCAGTTGGGGATCATTAACCTTTGACAGTCAATGATCAAGATATAAGAACAGCGTAAAATTTACTTCAATCACCGAAACACCCTTATTTCACTATTAAGCAACACGCTTAATGGTACTTTAACCGATAATAATGGCCGTAAGGCTGATTTTCGTAATGTTGTCTTGGTAATGACCACTAATGCGGGTGTGCAAGAAACACAACGTAAATCGATTGGTTTTACTGAGCAGGATAATAGTACCGATGCATTATCAGAGATAAAACGAATTTTCGCGCCTGAGTTTCGTAATCGATTGGATGGCATAATTTGGTTTAATGGTTTAAAACCAGAAATTATTGCCCAAGTTGTTGATAAGTTTATTGTTGAGTTACAAGCGCAACTTGATGAAAAAGGTGTATCAATTGAAATCAGTAATGCGGCACGTCAATGGCTTTGTGCTAAAGGCTATGATAAGGCGATGGGAGCCAGGCCGATGGCAAGAGTGATCCAGGATAATTTAAAGAAACCTTTAGCTAATGAACTTTTATTTGGTCAGTTGAGTCACGGTGGTGCTGTTAAGATCGATCTGAATAAGAAGACGCAAAAATTAACTTATCATTTTGAAGGTATGCATAAAACCAAACCAGAGAATGCAATAATTTAATTACAGATGGTTTATAACCATAGACGATATTCCAATCGTCTATGGCAAGAGCCTGAGAGAAGAGGCGATCAACGGCTACGAAAGATGATTCTGCCTTTACTCAGATCATAAGGTGTTAACTCGACAGTCACTTTGTCGCCCGTCAGAATACGGATATAATTTTTACGCATTTTGCCAGAAATATGCGCAGTAACTACGTGTCCATTTTCTAGTTCAACACGGAACATGGTATTGGGCAGAGTATCTAGTACTGTACCTTGCATTTCAATATTGTCTTCTTTGGCCATCTAATCCTCTGAGTTAATCACCAAGTTTTTTACGGGCAAGATAATGCCGAAAAACCCTCCTTATGTAAAGGAGTGTCGAGTTTAAAGTCACTTTTTCTTTTTATCAAGATACGAAAATTACAGCATTAAAGCTTAGTAGTACAAAAATATACAACAAGTATACGGTTTGAACAACGCGAACGATAAAAAAATAAAATGTAATAATATCATAGCAAACCATTTAACTTAGTTTGCAATAGCATGAATGATTCGGTCACTTATATCTTCAAATTGATGCTAAATCAGCTATCTGTTGCCTTTGTTTAGGTAGAAAAATATTTTCCAGTTAATCATTCAAAATGATTAATTTCTTCTGCACTGGGTAAACTTATGGTTTGCTTTAGCCAACATGCTTTATCGATAGGTTGATCGCGATATTGATAGAGATAATTTAAAAACTGTACTCGAGGGATCTCTTTCACACCTAAAGAGGCGGTATATGCATTAATTATTTGACAATCAAACAGTTTTCCACCGAAACGCAGGAAATGGTGATAAAAAGCAATAAGTGCATATTTAGAACCGTCACTAACACGGCTAAACATCGATTCACCACAAAAAATTTTACCAACATTAACGCCATATAGTCCACCAATTAATTTTGTGTTGTACCAAACTTCAACGGAATGAGCAACGCCCAGTTGATGCAAAGCAGTATAGGCTTCTATTATTTGGTGGGTGATCCAGGTTCCTTCTTGCCGTTGTGCGCAGGCGGCAATAACCTGTTCAAAGTCATGATTTAGCGTAATGGCATAAGCGGTTTTTCTCATTCTTTTTTTAGTTGTTCGGCTAATGTGTATTTCTGCTGGCAAGAGAACTGCACGTGGATCTGGCGACCACCATAATGGAATTTCAGTTGGGTTAAACCAAGGGAAAATCCCTTCATAATAGGCAGATTGTAATCTACCAACAGCCAGATCACCGCCGATGGCTAGTAAACCATTGGGTTCATGTAGAGCATATTCGGGTGCTGGAAAGATATAAGATCCATCATCAAGCTGAAACATATAACCGTCCTATTAACTAATTTTGTAATTATGTTAGTACTATTTGAGCTTGATAATATTGAAAATAGCGCCCTTTCAATTGTAATAATTCTGCATGGGTCGCTTGCTCAATAATTTTTCCATCATCCATCACATATATTTGATCCATTTTTTCCAGACCCTGTAAGCGGTGGGTAATAACTAACAAGGTTTTGTCCTGGCAGTGCTGTTGCAACTGAATTAGTATCTGTTTTTCAGTTTTTACATCTAATCCTTCAGTCGGCTCATCTAATAAAATTATTGGCGCATCATAAAGTAGGGCTCTTGCGATACCTAATCGCCGTTGTTCGCCACCTGAAAGTTGTCGGCCACCTTCACCGATCCAACTATCGAGCCCTTGATTTTTAATCAGGCTGCCTAAACCGACTTGTTTTATTACTTTTGTTAGTAAGGTATCACTTGCATCATCTTTCGCTATTAGCAGATTATTACGTAAAGTATCACTAAAAATATGAGTTCGCTGTGGAACTACCGCCATTAATTTACGTAATGTTTTCTCATTATAGTGATTAATTGGGTGGCCATTTATCAAGATCTGGCCTGAGCTGACATCCCATGCACGGGTTAATAATTGTAACAGCGTAGATTTACCACAACCAGTTTTACCTAGTAGCGCAACATGTTCACCTGCATTGAGCGTTAAAGAGATATTTTTTAATGTCGGTTGCGGTTGTTTGGGATAACTGAAGTGCACTTTTTGCAATTTGATATCAACCTGATTATTCGTTGTTATATCTGAAGCGGGAAATGTCACGGCTGGCTTCTGATTAATTAACTCCATTAAGCGATTTGCTGAAGTAACCACTTGCCCTAAATATTGAAATGCAACCGCCACCGGCCCAAGAACTTCAAACGCAGCTAAGGTACAAAAGACGAACAGAGCAATAAGCGCACCGGGTTTATGCTGTTCACCAACACCAGTTGCTGCCATCCACATTAATAGGGTTGCGGTAAGGCCGGAGATAAAAATCATAATAGATTGTGATAGCGCGGTTAAGTTAGATTGCTGTTGTTGGCGTTTTAGCCAGTTGGTTTCTAGATCGGTCAATACTTGCCGAAAACGAGGTAAGGCCCCAAAAACAGTTAGTTCCGCTTGTGCCTGAATAATATTGATTAAACAAGCGCGATATTGGCTGCGAAATATAGTCAGATCGTGTCCAATAGACTTTCCCGCCTGATAAAAAAACCAGGGTAAGGTAATCAGCAAACACAGCATAATTGTGCCCAGAGTAAGGGCAAGAAATGAGTCTAATGTACTTAATGCCAAAGTGAGTAAAATAGTAATAACCAAAGCAGCAAAAATGGGAGAAAGCACCCGTAGATACAAATGATCAAGGCTTTCGACATCAGCTACCAGACGATTAAGAATATCTCCTTGGCGATAGTGTGCGATACCGCCAGGTGAAAGCGGGAATAGTTTTTGAAATGTAAATATCCTTAAATGTGCTAAGACACGAAAAGTTGCATCATGGTTAACCAACCGTTCGGCGTAACGGCTGGCAGTTCGGATAATTGCTGAGCCACGAACGCCTGCTGCGGGTAGCATATAATTAAAGGTATACAGTCCGGCAGCGCCTGCAAGTGCCGTTCCGGCTAAAAACCAACCTGATAGAGTCAGTAGACTAATACTCGCCAGTACTGCAATAATGGTTAATATAATGCCAAGATTAAGTAGTAACCAATGACGACGATATAGCGCAAGAAAAGGGAGTAGTACACGCATATTATATCTCCTCTGCGCGATAAGTTAGCAGGCGGCTAAAAGCTCCTTTAGTCTGGCTTAGCTTGCTGTATGTGCCTTGTTCAATAATTAAACCATTTTCCATCACCCATATTTGATCATGAGCGGCAGCTTCTGCTAATAAATGTGTAACCAGCAAGGTTGTTTGTTTAGTCGAGGCTGTATTAAGTGCTGTCATCACCCGTTGCTCACTTTGCATATCAAGACTTGCTGCTGGCTCATCCAATAAAAGCAAATGACAGGGGTTTAATAACGCGCGGGCGACAGCAATTCGTTGTGCTTGTCCAACGGATAAGCGAGCGCCATTTTCGCCAATTTGGGTATCAACCCCCGTGGGTAGATGCTTAATAAACTCGGTTACATAAGCATTTTCCATTGCAATATTGACTGCGGCTGCAGAAGCTTCGGCTGAATAGAGACGTATATTGTCAATAATGGTTTGTGCGGGTAAATGGGGATTTTGGCCAACCCAGCTAAGTTGTTTGCGCCAATCAGCCATATCGAGATCCCTAAGTTCGATTCCATTAACCGTTAGCGATCCACGATAGGGTAGGAAACCCAGTAATGCATTTAATAGTGAACTTTTGCCAGCTCCGCTTTGGCCGACTAACGCGATGCGTTGGTTTGGCAATAGGGTGAAATTTAACGGGCCAGCCAGGCGTACATTGTCATGAGAAAAAATTTCTAGTTGCTGTGCTGTAATAGTTAATGGTTGAGCTGGCGTCATTAGTTGATTGTTTTGCGATAGTGGCGATGGTTGTTCTATGCTGGCTAATAATGTAAATAGAGATTCTGCTGCGCCTACTGCTTGTGCTTTAGCATGGTAATAAGTGCCTAAATCACGTAGTGGCTGAAAAAATTCCGGGGCGAGTATCAAAGCCAAAAAACCAGCAAAAAGGGTAACTGGTATGCCATAATTACCAAAATGTAATTCGCCTAAATATGAGAAACCAAAATAAACCGCGACAATGGCGATGGAGATTGACGCGAAGAATTCTAACACTGCCGAAGAGAGAAATGCCATCCGTAAGACTTCCATGGTTCTTTTACGAAACTCTTCGGTTGCTTGTTCAATATCTTTTATTTCTTTGCTGGCACGGAAAAAAAGTCGTAAGGTATCCAGTCCACGTAAACGATCGAGAAATCTACCGCTTAATCGGGCTAAAGCAACAAAATTTCTTCGATTAACATCAGCAGCGCCCATCCCAACTAATATCATAAATAAGGGGATTAAAGGCGCGGTGATAAATAAAATTAAGCCAGCCGCCCAGTTAAGCGGGAAAATTGCAATCAGAATGATAATCGGGATCATAGCGGCTAAATACATTTGAGGTAAATAGCGAGCGTAATAATCCTGTATGTCCTCAATTTGTTCTAAGATGATAGTAGCCCAACTACCAGCGGGTTTATTTTTAACCCAAATAGGTCCTAATTGGTTAAGTTTATGTAGTACCATGCTACGGATCTGCTGGCGAACAATTTTGCCACAAACAAATCCAACACTTTCTCGTATAAAATTAATTATTGCTCTTACAATAAATACACAAATGAGTAATGAAAATTGAACAAGTAGTTGTTCTCTCGGTACATTGTCTATAATTAATGCTTGTAGAATGGTGGCTAAAAGCCAGGCTTGGGTAACGATAAGTAGGCCACTAATAATTCCCAGTAACATGGATAAGCGTAGCCAGTGTTTAGCTGGTGCTGATTGTTGTTTCAACCATTTGACCAGTTCAGTTTGTTTTTGTTTATCCATAGTGATGATTTTATATACCGGCGTTAAGTTAATTATTACAACGGGTTGATGTTAATTTTATCTAATATCAACTTTAGAGGTATGTTACAGCTAAAAAGGCGCTATTTCGACAGCGCCTGCTAAAGAACTTTATTAAATTATTATAATTTGTAACATTTATTTGCGGTATAACGCATCTAAATAACGTTCGGCGTCAAGGGCGGCCATACAACCAGTACCTGCCGAGGTAATCGCTTGACGGTAGATATGATCCATAACATCACCGGCAGCGAAAACACCTTCAACCGAGGTTTGGGTCGCATTGCCTTTAGTCCCAAATTGCACTTGAATATAGCCATTTTCTAACACTAACTGATCGGCAAAGATACTTGTATTGGGCGTATGGCCAATAGCGATAAATACGCCAGTCACGGAAAGCATCTCTATGTTGCCATTTTGGGTTGAACGTAAATTAATTCCAGTGACACCACTACTGTCACCTAATACTTCATCGAGAGTAAAATTGGTATGTAATACAATATTGCCAGTTTTTACTTTTTCCATCATCCGCTGAATAAGGATTTTTTCGGCTCGAAATGTTTCACGTCGATGAATAACATGGACTTCTGAAGCGATATTTGATAGGTAAAGAGCTTCTTCAATAGCGGTATTTCCACCCCCCACAACAGCAACTTTTTGTTTGCGATAGAAAAAACCATCACAGGTGGCACAGGCTGAAACACCACGACCTTTAAAGGCTTCTTCAGAAGGTAAACCCAGATAGCGAGCTGAGGCGCCGGTAGCGATAATAAGTGCATCGCAGCTATATATTCCATTATCGCCAGTCAGTTGGAACGGCCGTTGCTGCAGATCAACCTTATGAATGTGATCATTAATAATGTTTTCTTCTGCCGTAAATTTTTTAGTATGTTGCAGCATGCGTTCCATCAATACCGGCCCCATTAATTCGGAATGATCCCCAGGCCAATTTTCAACTTCGGTGGTTGTGGTTAATTGTCCGCCTGGTTGAACGCCGGTGATTAATACCGGACTTAAGTTTGCTCGGGCGGCATAAATTGCTGCTGTATAGCCAGCTGGGCCAGATCCAAGAATAACAACTTTACTATGATTGGTGGTGTTCATAGATGCTCCATTTTTTAAGAATATTTATTCAATGTGGCGATTGTAGGAGATTAGAAAAATTAAAAAAAGTAAATTGAATTAAAAGATGATAAGGAATAGTCATTTTTATTAGCCACGAGTTTCGCACAAAACTAATTTGGGTACACTAATAAAACACGGATGTGCTCAGCAATAGCATTTTTGATTACGTCCCAATTTTGTTGATAAAGGGTTATTTTTTCAGATATACGACGTTTATGTTGTTCAAACCACGCAGAAATAGCGAGAAAAATATGATTTCTTTGCGCTCGGCTCGTGCGAGCCTGACAGCGTTCAATACCACAATTTTGTTTAACTTCTCGAT
>NZ_NHNG01000175.1:0-1774 GCF_002287155.1 Arsenophonus sp. ENCA | reverse complement strand
ATAGTAACAAACAAAGAGAATCCCACCCGTGAATACGTCAAATCTATCATGGATGCCCGTTGGTCTGTTGAAGTTTATCATCGAGAAGTTAAACAAAATTGTGGTATTGAACGCTGTCAGGCTCGCACGAGCCGAGCGCAAAGAAATCATATTTTTCTCGCTATTTCTGCGTGGTTTGAACAACATAAACGTCGTATATCTGAAAAAATAACCCTTTATCAACAAAATTGGGACGTAATCAAAAATGCTATTGCTGAGCACATCCGTGTTTTATTAGCGTACCCAAATTAGTTTTGTGCGAAACTCGTGTACTACTGAAATTTAATATGAAATCAGTAGCATGATGATAATGAAAGACTCCGCCCAGTAATGCTTTCGTAGCTTGTTTACCCTGATTAGCAGCCATTTTATACAAATTAACCAACCGCAGCGTATCTTCCACGGTTCCATGAACTATTTGAGTCAAATTGAGATAAGTGTGTATATTAATTGCCGTACTAAGGGTTTCTGATAACGTATTATCTACCACCCCAAAACGATTGTTATTGGCAAACCAAGGGATCAGTTCTTTTATCAAGAAAGCCGCATTTAATCCATGTACCCCATCGGCATCAGTGATACTATCCTGCAAAACTAATGTTTTACCATTGTAATGATAAGCCTTGGTTACCATGGCCAAATATTCATTATATTTACTAATTAAATCAATAATGTTCTTATTATTAATGATAAATTTTTTTACTAGATGAGTCTCTTTATTAATGAACTGTATAACATAAGTGCCTGTCAGAGCTTTATTTTTACTAAAACTAGTGAACAAGGGTAACCACTTCTGTAGCGACAATTGATGATAATGGTAAAATTGGAGCATGGCTGACTGAAATTGTTCAGCCAATTTATAAGAAATAGATCCCAGTCCTGAAGGATCTGCTAAAAGCGGTTTTTCCATCGCAATTTTTACCAAAGCATTAGCGACTTTGCCAACCACTTTCTCTATACGCCAGTCATTTTTCTCGTTATTAAAAAACAGCGTGGTTTTATTACCTGTTTCCGTTAATTGTTTTCTGCCCTCATCACTGACCATCAACTTGGATGAGTAGGCAGAGACAGAATATGGCCGAATCGTTGGATCTAGTGCATCAGCAAATTGTTGGACATAACTGATTTGCTGTTTATCGTCAGCCAACGAACAACCAACTAGATTGATATGTTTTGGCGAAAAAACAATCTCTAAATTAGTCGCCAACTGTTTTAATTGCTGTGCTAACGGCTTAGGATCACGCCAAGCCAAACTAAAATGATCTCCATCAAGCTGACTATCCCGACCATGTCCAACTAACTGCCAACGTATTTTTGCCTGCTCTCGCAAATTCTTTACATTACCATAAACAATACAAGTATTCCCTTGACTATCAAGCTGAAGTAAAACCGATATTTGCGGATGCTTTTTCAGCAACTGGACAGCCGCTTCTCTCACTATCGGATCATTTTCCAATTGAATAATCAATTGACCATCAAAACGACTGCCTTCGCCTTCACTATCACACGAGTTTCGCACAAAACTAATTTGGGTACGCTAATAAAACACGGATGTGCTCAGCAATAGCATTTTTGATTACGTCCCAATTTTGTTGATAAAGGGTTATTTTTTCAGATATACGACGTTTATGTTGTTCAAACCACGCAGAAATAGCGAGAAAAATATGATTTCTTTGCGCTCGGCTCGTGCGAGCCTGACAGCGTTCAATACCACAATTTTGTTTAACTTCTCGAT
>NZ_NHNG01000116.1:0-7284 GCF_002287155.1 Arsenophonus sp. ENCA | reverse complement strand
GTAAAGGCCATCGAAACAAACCGTTGTCCAAGACTCAGCAAGGGCGAAACCACAGGATTGCAAAGACTAGGGCACGGGTTGAACATGCATTTGCGGCGATGGAACAAATGGGTAGAAAACTGATCCGCACCATTGGACAGGTGCGCGCTAATTTTGCCATGACGATGATGGCAGCATGTTACAACCTAAAGCGGTTGGCGTACTTCCAGAGCGCGTGCATCGTGGCTTTCTGACGCCCAGAATGGGTCAAATGGCCCTAGCCAGGGCAATGTGCGATAGAATCAGTAACGTGATAATCAAAAAAAATCTAATTATTTAGAATGAAAGCCAAGGGTTAATTGAAAATCTTGAGTTTTTCGAGGTGCCCATAAGTTATAAAATAATTAATCCTTTATTCAATTTATAAGGACGCTGAATAAGATGAAATTACAGCAATTACGTTACATTGTAGAGATTGAAAATCATAATTTAAATGTTTCATCAACAGCAGAAGGGTTATACACATCACAACCAGGTATAAGCAAACAGGTTCGTATGCTTGAAGATGAATTGGGAGTGCAAATTTTTGGACGCAGTGGTAAACACTTAACTCATGTTACCCCAGCCGGCAAGGAAGTAATTAAAATTGCTCGAGAAGTGATGACAAAAATGCACGCTATCCGAGCAGTCGTTGGTGAACATACTTATCCTGATCGTGGCATATTAGCCATTGCTACCACGCATACTCAAGCAAGGTATGCTCTTCCTCCGGTTATTAAACAATTTATCGAACATTATCCACAAGTTTCATTACATATGAGTCAGGGTTCGCCGATACAAATTGCGGAAGATGTCAGTAAAGGAAATAGCGACTTTGCTATTGCGACTGAAGCGTTACATCTTTATAAAGATTTAGTGATGTTACCTTGTTATCATTGGAATCGCTCGGTTGTCGTTAAAGCTGATCATCCTTTAGCTGACAAGAAAAATATTACCATTAGTGAACTAGCTCAATACCCGATTGTGACTTATACCCATGGTTTTACAGGCCGCTCTGAATTGGATGAGGCTTTTTATAAGGCAGGTTTACAGGCTAAGATTATTTTTACCGCCACTGACGCTGATGTTATTAAGACTTATGTAAGATTGGGATTAGGTATAGGAATTATTGCTAGCATGGCAGTTGACCCTAATCAAGATCAAGACTTAGTTATTATTGATATGCGGGATAAGTTTAGCTATCGCACTACAAAAATAGGTTTTCATCGTAATAGTTTTCTGCGTAGCTATATGTATGATTTTATTTGGCGTTTTGCACCACATTTAACGCCTGATGTTGTTGATAAAGCGATTGCATTACGTTCAAATGAAGAAATTGAAGAAATGTTTAAAGAGATTCAATTACCAACAATATAATTTTAATAAAAATTAGAGTTTCTTTTCTATTTATGATTTTTTTTATTTTATATTTTTTCTTATGCACTAATTCCACTTCAAACCAGGGCTATTTAGCGTTAACACGTTTAATTTATTTTGAACAAAATCATATTTAATGATCATTATGTGTTACATAACCGAAAAATATTTCTAATATATTATCTTTATAAGATGCGTCATCTTAGTTATCTAGATAAAAAATAATAAAAGGAGGAGTTATGTCGTTAAGTCTAAGAACGGACTGTGCATCCACACTCTCCGCTGGAAGTAAACACTATGAATATTTTAGCTTACCTATTGCAGCCAAACAGTTAGGTGATATTTCGAATCTGCCAAAATCACTTAAAGTACTATTTGAAAATTTGTTGCGCCATCTGGATGGAAAATCTGTTGTATTAAAAGATTTGCAGGCCATGGTTGGTTGGCAGCATACGGGGCATGCTGAGCGTGAAATTGCCTATCAACCAGCCCGAGTTTTGATGCAGGATTTTACTGGTGTGCCAGCAGTGGTTGATCTCGCTGCAATGCGCGAAGCCGTGCAACGATTAGGTGGTGATGTTAATAAGGTAAATCCATTATCGCCGGTCGATTTAATTATTGACCATTCGGTTATGGTTGATGAATTTGCCACTCCTCAAGCCTTTAGTAATAACGTAAAATTTGAAATGCAACGCAACCATGAACGTTACCTATTTTTACGTTGGGGACAAAAGGCATTTAATCGTTTTAGGGTTGTACCGCCCGGAACAGGTATTTGTCACCAGGTAAATTTGGAGTATTTAGGTAAGGCAGTGTGGTATGAAGAACGAGAAGGAAAATTGTTCGCTTATCCAGACACATTGGTTGGTACGGATTCTCATACCACGATGATCAATGGTTTGGAAGTTTTAGGTTGGGGAGTGGGTGGTATTGAAGCTGAAGCCGCAATGTTGGGTCAACCGATTTCGATGCTCATTCCAGATGTAGTTGGTTTTAAATTAATAGGCAAACTAAACGAAGGGATCACCGCTACTGATTTAGTTTTGACTGTTACCCAAATGCTGCGTAAACATGGCGTAGTGGGTAAATTTGTTGAATTTTACGGTGATGGTTTAACTGATTTACCGCTCGCGGATCGTGCTACCATTGCCAACATGTCTCCTGAATATGGCGCTACATGTGGTTTCTTCCCGGTTAACAAAATCACATTAAGCTATGTGCGGTTAACAGGGCGTTCGGAAGATGAAATTGCTTTAGTTGAAAATTATACTAAAACACAAGGATTATGGCGCCATCCAGGTGAAGAACCTATTTTTACCAGTACCTTGGTATTAGATTTAGCATCGGTGGAAGCCAGTCTGGCTGGGCCCAAACGCCCTCAAGATCGGGTTGAATTGAGCCAGGTTCCACATGCATTTAAAGATTCACTCGAGCTTGAGTTAAATAAATCAACCAAAGAGCCTGCGCCATCGGTCAGTTATGATGGTAAAAATTTTCAGTTACAAGAAGGAGCGGTTGTTATTGCGGCGATAACTTCCTGTACCAATACTTCAAACCCAAGCGTTTTAATGACGGCAGGATTACTCGCGAAAAAGGCGGTTGAAAAAGGTTTAGTGCGTAAACCTTGGGTAAAATCTTCGTTAGCACCGGGTTCGAAAGTGGTTACTGATTATTTAGCTAAAGCGGGATTGACTGATTATTTAAATCAGTTAGGTTTTAATCTAGTTGGCTATGGCTGCACCACTTGCATTGGTAATTCAGGGCCACTACCGGCGCCAATAGAAGAAGCAATCAAAAAACATGATCTAACTGTTGGTGCGGTGCTATCAGGCAATAGAAATTTTGAAGGTAGGATCCATCCATTAGTAAAAACCAACTGGTTGGCATCACCACCTTTAGTGGTAGCTTATGCGTTAGCGGGTAATATGCAAATAAATTTTGTTGATGAGCCGTTGGGACAAGATAAAAATGGTAAAGATCTTTTACTCAAAGATATATGGCCTACCAGTCAGGAAATTGCTGATGTAATACAGTTAGTAAAATCTGACATGTTCCATAAAGAATATAATGCAGTTTTTGATGGCGATGAAGCATGGCAGGCGCTTGATGTAAAAAGTTCAGCCACTTATTCATGGCAACCTGATTCAACTTATATTCGTAATCCTCCGTTTTTTGATGGCATGCAGCTTGCGCCGGCGCCGATCACTGATATTCATGCTGCTCATATTCTTGCAATCTTGGGTGATTCTGTTACGACCGATCATATTTCACCAGCTGGAAATATTAAAGCCGATAGTCCAGCCGGCCGTTATTTACAGTCCCATGGCGTACAAGCAACAGATTTCAATTCGTATGGTTCGAGGCGAGGTAATCATGAAGTTATGATGAGAGGCACATTTGACAATATTCGTATTCGTAATGAGATGCTTCCTGGGGTTGAAGGGGGATTTACGCGCTATATACCAACACAGACTCAGCTAGCAATCTATGATGCCGCCATGCAATATCAGCAAAAAAAGATACCTTTAGCAATTATTGCTGGCAAAGAGTATGGTTCCGGTTCTAGTCGTGACTGGGCAGCTAAAGGAACCCTATTAATCGGGGTAAGGGTGGTTATTGCTGAATCTTATGAACGAATTCATCGCTCTAATTTGATTGGTATGGGGGGTCTTACCGTTAGAATTTCCGGCTAATGTAAACCGTAAAACGTTAAAATTGACTGGTGATAAGACAATTGACATTGCAGGCTTGCAAACGATTACTCCAGGCGAGATGATTACAGTAACCATTACTGATAAAAATGATCAGAAAACGACAATAGCGATGCGTTGCCGCATTGATACGATGACTGAATTAAAATATTTTCGTCATGGCGGTATTCTGCAGTATGTTATTCGTCAAATGTTAAAATAAACGGATTTAAACCATCAAAAACAGCTCTGTTAAAAGCAGACAGTTTTTGATAATAATTAATTGATTATTTTTTAGCCTTATCAGATAGAATATGACCTAATTTGCTGGCTTTTACATTGAGATAGTCACTATTTTTGGGATTACGACCAACAATCAGAGGAACTCGTTCTACGACATTGATTCCAGCTTCTTTCATAATTTCCAGTTTTTTAGGATTATTGGTTAATAATCTCAGTTCATTTATCGCCAATAATTTATACATGTCAGCACAGACAGTAAAATCACGTTCATCGGGTTTGAATCCGAGTTTTAAATTGGCCTCAACAGTATCCAGCCCCTGATCTTGCAGAGCATAGGCGCGGATTTTATTTAATAATCCGATGTTACGCCCCTCTTGACGATGGTATAGTAGTACTCCGCTACCTTCTTCGGCAATTTGTTTAAGTGCTGCTTCTAGTTGAAAACCACAATCACAACGTACACTAAATAAGGCATCTCCGGTCAAACATTCCGAGTGAATACGGGAAAGAACGGGTTTTCCATCAGTAATATCACCATAAATAAGTGCGATATGATTATTACCATTAACAATTTCTTCAAAACCAACAAGTAGAAACTCACCAAAAGGAGTAGGTAATTTGGCTTCAGCTATACGTTTTAACTGCATAGTGTTATACATAATGATCGAAACTCTGGATTTAAAATTAAGGAAAAGCGCGTTAAAAAATAGTTAAATATAGTTATCAAATTATTTTTACCTATATATTTTACTAGGCTAGTGGATATCATCAGTAGATAAGTTTATGTTCATATTACTACAATATGATTATTAAAAAATTAACTATTTTAACTATAAGCACATTTTGTTTATCAATTTAGATTGAGGTTTGCTGATTGAAACCGGTGCCTAATAAAAATAAATGTTTTGAGCTTTTTTCATTTATTGAAAAAAATAGCCAGCAACACTAGTATTTCGTTAAATGGGATAAATTCAATAAGGAATTTTTTGATTAAAAACATTTTTGCACCATTAACATGTTATAGGAAAATTTTTGTGGTAACTCATTATGTTATCTACCATTGAAATGTTTATTTAAATAAAAAGGTGAGTGTTGATATAATTCACTTTCTTTATTGGGTTTAGATGCTAAGTTAAGCAACGAAAAGTGTTTCCGCCGCTTTTCTATCATTAAGCAACAATAGGAAAAAACGTGAAATATTTTTTAATTTTATTACTTGCTGTAGCCATTTTTATTGTTTCCGTGACACTTGGCTCAAGCAATAATCAGATAGTAACATTTAATTATTTGATTGCTAAAGGTGACTATCCAATATCGACATTACTAGCCGTCCTTTTTGCGGTTGGATTCTTTCTGGGTTGGCTTATTTGCGGCGTGTTTTACGCTAAGGCATTAATTTCATTATCAAATGCAAGACGTAAGATTAAACGTTTAGAAAGTCAATTAACCGAATCAACTCAAAGTGAACACGATACTAAAGTGGCAGTTGTTACAAATGAAAAAAGGTAATTTTTTATGTTAGAGCTGCTATTTCTGCTACTGCCTATTGCCGCTGCCTATGGTTGGTATATGGGACGCAGAAGTGCTCAACAAGATAAACAACAAAATGCTGATCGTTTATCCCGTGAATATGTAGCTGGTGTCAATTTCTTGCTATCTAATCAACAAGATAAAGCCGTTGATCTGTTTTTAGATATGCTTAAAGAAGATAGCTCGGCGTTTGAGGCTCATCTGACATTAGGCAATCTTTTCCGTTCAAGGGGGGAGATTGAACGGGCTATCCGTATTCATCAATCCTTGTTTGAATGTAACTCATTATCCTTTGAGCAGAAACTATTAGCCACACAGCAGCTTGGACGAGATTATTTATCGGCAGGAGTTTATGATCGGGCGCGAAATATTTTTTTGCAGCTAGTTGATGAGCAAGATTTTCGCTTTAGTGCGTTACAATCTTTACTTACTATTTATCAAGCAACTAGCGATTGGTATAAAGCAATCGAGGTTGCCGAAAAATTAGTCAAAATGGGCAATCCTCAATTTAAACAAGAAATAGCTCATTTTTATTGCGAACTGGCACTATTGGAGCTGAGTAGTGACGATCTTGATGGTGCATTTCTTTTACTAAATAAAGCCGCTCAATCAAATAAAAACGCTACTCGAGTTTCTATTATGAAAGGGCGTATTCATATCGCCCGAGCTGAATATGAAAAAGCCATTTCAGTACTTAAACAAGTTTTTGATCAAGATAGAGATTTAGTCAGTGAAACTTTAACCATGCTTTATGAATGTTATCATCATTTAGCGAATTGGCATGATTGGGAAGCTTATATCCAGCAATGTGTTGCCGGCGATTGTGGAGCAACTGCTCAGCTTTATCTGGCGGAAATAATTGAAAAAAGAAAAGGGCTAGAAAAAGCGCAAATATTTATTAAACAGCAACTTGAACGTCATCCAACGATGCGATTGTTTTATAAACTGATCGATTATCATTTGGCAGACGCAGAAGAAGGCAGAGCAAAAGAGAGTCTGGAATTACTGCGCAATATTGTTGGCGAGCAAATCCGCTCTAAACCTGATTACCGTTGCCGTAAATGTGGTTTTACTACCCATTCTTTATATTGGTATTGTCCTTCATGCCGCTCTTGGGATACGATCAAACCAATAAAGGGCCTTGACGGTCAGTGACAACGTAATAAATATTGCATTCAGTGACTTGCTCCCACCACTAAATCAAAACTGATTATAGTGGGGGCTTCTTATGACCCCTATTAGCTCATGCCAATAGCTTTCGTTGTAGCACCAGCACTGACAGGTATTGCTACAAGGGAACTCTTTACATAATCGCTATGCCCTAGCGAATCAGCTAATCCTTGATGACAGATATTGATCGCAGCGTTGATATCTCTATCATGCTCTTTTCCACACTCAGGACAAAGCCAATAACGTATTGATAGAG
>NZ_NHNG01000702.1:0-1787 GCF_002287155.1 Arsenophonus sp. ENCA | reverse complement strand
ACATAAACGTCGTATATCTGAAAAAATAACCCTTTATCAACAAAATTGGGACGTAATCAAAAATGCTATTGCTGAGCACATCCGTGTTTTATTAGCGTACCCAAATTAGTTTTGTGCGAAACTCGTGAAATAGTCACAACGCTAGTCGATTTAAGTCCTTATCTGCATTATGGATTGAAGGAAATGATAAATATAAACGTATTTATTATCGTGTGAGTGCTGAACGACAAAATAATATTGTGGCTACCGAAAGATGTTTTTTAGATAAGGACGGCAATAAGCTGGTTTTAAATGATAATAGCAAATATATCCAGCATATTATTCGACTATATCCCGTACTACGTCTAAGAGATGCCCGCTTTTTACGCCCTACAGCGGCTGAATCTTATGATGCTGACTATAAAAAACCCTCTGTTAAATTTGCCAGCCAATTACAACAATTGACCCAGGCATTAATAAAAGCATCACCAAAATTGTGTTATGAAGAGATTGAAGATGGCTTTGCGGCAATGCAACAGTTGCTCGGTTATTATTTTGCCGAACAAAATATGCGTTTATTTAATCGACCACATCAGTCAAATATTACCTATCACTCACCTAATAGAAGAGGCTGGCGGGTGCTGGAGGATATCAATCGTATAGTCGGTAAACCGGAACAGCATTCTATTCGGTTAATTATTTGGCAGCTTTTTTCATCATTTTTACAATTACAGAGCGATTTTCAACTAAATAGCGATGCTCGGCCTATCCTGATTATCGAAGATCCAGAAACTCGTTTACATCCTATAATGCTTTCGGTTGCTTGGCGACTATTAAATCTTTTTTCATTGCAGCGTATTAATTCAACTAATTCAGGCGAATTCCTTTCACAAGTTCCACTGGAAAATATATGCCGCTTAGTACGTAATTCAAATCGAGTGGTTGCTTATCGGTTAAAGGCAAACAGGTTATCACTGGAGGATATGCGTCGTCTTTCATTTCACATACGCATTAATCGCCCATCAGCACTATTTGCACGCTGCTGGTTATTGGTTGAAGGTGAGACCGAAATCTGATTAATGAATGAATTAGCACGCCAATGTAATTATCATTTTGAGTCAGAAGGTGTTAAAGTGATTGAGTTTGCGCAATGCGGTCTTAAGCCATTATTAAAGTTTGCTAATAGTATGGGGATCGAGTGGCATACTTTGGTTGATGGCGATAATGCAGGGGAAACAGTATGCTGATTCAGCAATTGCTTATGCTGAAAGAATCAATGATACTCCTCGAGATAGACTAACTATATTACCTGCGTCAGATATGGAGCATTTTCTTTACCGTGAAGGTTTCAGCGATATTTATCATCAGATTGCTGCTATTCATGATAATGGTAAAATATCACCGCGTCGTGTCATTATTAAAGCAATTCATCGAACTTCTAAACCTGATTTAGCAATTGAAGTCGCCAATAGAGCGGCAGAAAAAGGCGTTAATTCAATTCCTTCTTTGCTGCGCCATATGTTTTCACGTGTTGCATGGCTAGCCAGAGGGCAATCTTAGTAAACAGGTAAGCAATAAAAATATTGTAGCATTTGTCTGCTGGTTTTAGTTGCGTATTACCATGAAGAAGATCACTTATTAACATCGATGGAGATCGCTTTGTGTCATTATCACAGAACCATTTTTTAAATTAACTTCACTGATCTCCATCAGTCAATAGCGTTTGTATTTTTCGCATTGATTCTCCTTTTAGCTCTAATTTGATGCTGCCATGAACCAGCCGATCTAAGATTGCATCTGCATGGGTT
>NZ_NHNG01000389.1:0-602 GCF_002287155.1 Arsenophonus sp. ENCA | reverse complement strand
CATAAACGATTATCTCGTAACAGCCGCTCTTTGTTGATCATTTCAAACCTTTATTCTCTAAGTTAAACCTCTTTTTATTCTCAATAGCGTGACAAAAAATGCAAGTCTCTATTCAGCAACTAGTTTAACGTTTTTAGAGGGCGAGGAGTGAATTCAGAAAGCACGGGGGTAATTTTATATGATTTCCAGAAGTTCAAGGTACCACCATTCTACCCGATATCGATTTGCAGCCGCTAGGCTGCTTCCTTGCTTCGTAGTATCGGAGGTGTAGCATGAAATCCGAGATGATTAAACACGAGTTTCGCACAAAACTAATTTGGGTACGCTAATAAAACACGGATGTGCTCAGCAATAGCATTTTTGATTACGTCCCAATTTTGTTGATAAAGGGTTATTTTTTCAGATATACGACGTTTATGTTGTTCAAACCACGCAGAAATAGCGAGAAAAATATGATTTCTTTGCGCTCGGCTCGTGCGAGCCTGACAGCGTTCAATACCACAATTTTGTTTAACTTCTCGATGATAAACTTCAACAGACCAACGGGCATCCATGATAGATTTGACGTATTCACGGGTGGGATTCTCTTTGTTTGTTACTAT
>NZ_NHNG01000381.1:0-7319 GCF_002287155.1 Arsenophonus sp. ENCA | reverse complement strand
TGGAAAAACCGGAGGTGGTAGCGAAATTAATATAACAAATGCTTTTGTTACTCTTATGGGCTGGTATCGCACTCATTAAGATTTGTTAATCTTGCTTAGGTGCTTCCGGCCACGCAATATCCGGCGCTTTGCTGATATCGAGACGATTTAGCAGCACCCGGTATTTTTTCCAGGCCAGCAGCGCCACTTTTTCGGCGTCTGTCGCCATGTCGAGGTCTACGGCGTCCTGAAGGGGGGCCATAGCACGTGTCGCTTCGTCCATCCTCTGCTGCTTCATGAATTCAGCACTGCGCCTTACTTCTTCCGGCGTTGGCGGAGGAACGTCGACCCAGCAAGGCAGGCCATCTTTGCCTGCACCGCGCGTCTTGCCCGTTGGCCCATGCACACAGTACTTTTCCCATAGTTCATCGCTAACGGGTTTGACATCATCCGGCCAGTTGCCATGCTCGGCGTAACCTTTCTGGTTTTCAATCAAATAGAATGTATTCGTTTTTGCGCTATATCCGTAACTCATTGTCAGACCCCCACAGACCACCAGTTTGCTTCGACTTCCTGCCCATACATCACTGCGTTAAATCCGCTATTTTCAATACCCGTTGCAAATATATTTGACGCACTTGATCGTCTCCATGCAGAAAGCGTCATCTGGACGCCAAAATACTCCCTTCTATAACCGATTGGAAAATTAACTCGTGTATTATCGCCGCTACGGTTGACTACCCCCCCTTGAAGAATGAAGCCTGATGACTCGTCCTTGTACCACCATCCGCCACGACCACCAGAAGCTTGTGTGCGATTTTTAATCCAGGCACTCAACGGCCCACCCCAAATGGGACCCGTCACATCACCATTTTCATGAAAGATTGCGCTACGACCACCCCATGAGACGTGGATATTGCCACCAAATTGCGCCCCGCCGTTGGTGAGCAACACGCCCGTATTGTGAAACTCAAATACGCCGTCTTGCCCCCCGGACCAGACATGAAACTTCATGGCAGCCGATTTTCCTATCTGCTCCCAGAAAAAGATATCACTGCCCTGAGAGCCTTCGCCCTGCAAGCGCAGCCCTTGCGTATTACGGGCATTATTGGCCTTGTCATGGGAGATGCCAGACTTCACAAGATAATCCGGAGCAGTGGCATTGACGGCCCCCTCTACCGTCAGCGGACCATTAACGGTGCCGCCAGTACGTTTATCCAGTGCATTTTTTGCACAATCTACCGTTTCTAACAAACCAAGGTTTTATAGAATTGAAGATTTGGCTATAATTTGGTTAATAACCAGCGATTACAAGGCTTTTAGAGGGAGGAGCAAGGGCAAAAATGGCAAAAATAGGCTATATGAGGGTGTCAAAAAATGACCAAAACACCGATTTACAACGAAAATCACTCATTTGTACAAATTGTGACCAGATTTTTGAGGATAAAATCAGTGGAAAAACAGACCAGAGACCCGGATTAAAACGTGCTTTAAATTTCTTAAAAGCGGGCGATACGTTAGTTGTCTGGAAACTGGATAGATTAGGCCGCAGCATCAAACATTTAATCGGTTTAATCTCTGAACTGGAAGATAAAGGGATTCACTTTCACAGTTTGACGGATTCTATCGACACCTCTTCATCCGCAGGCCGTTTTTTCTTTCATGTGATGAGTGCGTTGGCACAAATGGAGCGAGAACTCATTGTTGAACGTACTCAGGCAGGTCTAGCCGCAGCGAGAAGTAGGGGACGTATCGGCGGCAGACCTTGCTCATTATCGTCTGCACAGCAAGAGCAGGCTAAAAAATTACTTGAGGCCGGTCATGGTAGAAAACAGCTTGCATTACTGTATGGCATTTCATTAGCAAGCATCTACAAATATTATCCCGTTAATCGCATCTCTAAAACGGTCGAAAATACGTCTGATGAAAAATAACAGTGTAATTCCGTTGCACTGATGGAAACAAAAGTAGCTCGCCATTTATCGCACGTTTTGGCTTCAAATATCGCACGCCGCATCATTAGTTGGTATCTTATGCTTAATCGGCTAATATGGATTTGGCGTGGCAACGATGGGCTGGAAATTGGGCTTATGAGTGGTCACAACAAGCGATGGGCTGGCAGAAAAAAGCATTTGAATTGCCAACAAAAATAGCAGCAAGCCAAGCTTGGTTACGGGCAGCTAATTTATATAGTATTGCCGCATATCCTCATCTTAAAGGTGATAATCTTGCCGAACAAGCGGTGTTATTAGCTAATAAAGCTTATGAAAATGCAGCGCAATTGACCGATTTTCGACTGAAAAAAATTTCTTTCAAAATAGCGGATGGTAAAAAAGAGGTGATTGGTTTTTTACATTTACCCGATACCAGCCAAGGCCCGTGTCCCACGATTTTAGTTTGTGGCACATTAGATAGTTTACAGCTAGATTATTATCGCCTTTTCAGCAACTATCTGGCCCCGCAAGGTTTTGCTATGTTAACCCTGGATATGCCATCAATTGGCTATTCTATTAAATATAAACTTTCTCAGGATACTAGCGCGCTGCATCAACAGGTACTTAATCAATTGGCTAATATTCCATGGATCGATCATACTCGAATAGGTGTAATTGGTTTGCGTTTTGGTGCCAATATTGCACTTCGCTTAGCTTATTTAGAACCCAAACGCTTAAAAGGCGTTGCAGTTTTAGGGTCCATCGTCCACAGCTTGCTTACTGAACAAAAATATCAGGATCAAATACCGGTAATGAATATTGACCTCTTTGCCAGTCGATTAGGTTTCTATCAGGTAGATGAAGCTGTTTTACGTTCAGAACTAAGTTGTTATTCGCTAAAAAAACAGGGATTATTAGGGCGTCGCTGTTCTGTACCGTTTATGGCTGTCAACTGGCAAAATGATATTTTTAGTCCTAAAGAAGACGCACTACTTGTCGTACGTTCGTCCATTGACGGTAAGTTATTGACTTTACCAACCAAGCCGTTGTATCAAAATTTTCATCAGTCACTTTCTACAGTAGTGAGTTGGCTGAAAAGCAAAATTGAATAATCGTTGTGATTACTTGATTATTTTTCCTTATTTGCTAAAAAGGTAGCTTAACAACAAGGAGATCCTTATTATGGCTTTAACTTCAAATTATTCTAAAAGTAAATTATTGAAGCATTTTACCAGGTTAGGACCTTATCTCCGCGAATCTCAATGTCAGGATGATCTCTTTTTTTTCGACTGCCTTGCTATTTGTGTTAATGCAAAGACTGCTCCAGAAAAGCGTGAATTTTGGGGATGGTGGTTGGAATTAAGACGAGAACTTGACGGATTTGTATATCATTATAAATTAGGTATGTTTGATAAAGCGGGTAATTGGCAGCATATCGAAATTAATAAATCAAATATTATCAAGTCGCTTGAAGAGACATTGCAAGAATTCCACAAACGTTTAGGTGATTCACTTAATACATTGGAATTAACATTAACCCCTTGCCCCAAAATGGTTGCAATTAATATATAGCTTATATTGTTGGCAACTATTGTAAAATTAACTTTTCATTAAAATTGCGTTATGTCAGTTGGCATAACGCTTCTTACTTGGTAAAACTGATGACTAAATATTTATTGTTATAGAGAGTTAATGGCAGAAGCATGATGAACAATAGCCAAATTTTGGTGATAAAATTAGGAACAAGTGTATTAACGGGTGGATCGCGTTGTTTGGATCAGGCTCGTATTGTTGAATTAGTGCGACAATGCGCACAGCAGCATGAAAAAGGTCACTACATTATCATTGTCACTTCGGGTGCAATTACTGCTGGTCGAGCGCATTTAGGTTATCCAACATTACCTGAAACAATTGCTTCGAAACAATTACTCGCGGCGGTTGGGCAAAGCCATCTGATCCAACTTTGGGAACGGTTGTTTTCCATTTATGATATTAATATTGGTCAGATGTTATTGACCCGAGCTGATATTGAAGATCGCGAACGTTTTTTGAATGCACGCGACACATTACAAGCGTTACTGGATAACCGTATTATTCCTGTTATTAATGAAAATGATGCCGTTGCGACAGCCGAAATTAAAGTTGGTGATAATGATAATTTATCGGCATTGGTTGCAATTTTAGCTGATGCTGATAAGTTACTATTATTAACGGATATAGAGGGACTGTATACCGCAGATCCACGCAACAATCCAAATGCACAATTGATCACTGAAGTTCATGATATCAATGATGAACTGAGATGCATGGCAGGTGATAGTGTGACCGGTTTAGGCACTGGTGGAATGGCAACAAAGTTGCAAGCAGCGGGCATTGCTGGCCGAGCGGGAATTGAAGTAATTATTGCCGCCGGTGATAAGCTTAATGTGATCGCAAATGTGCTCGAAGGTCTGCAAGTAGGAACAAAGTTTCATCGCTTAAAAACGCCGATGGAAAACCGAAAACGGTGGATTTTTGGCGCGCCTCTGGCGGGTGAAATTGTTGTCGATGAGGGTGCTGCTCTGGCTATCCAGCAAAAAGGCAGCTCATTATTACCAAAAGGAATAATGAAAATTAGTGGTAATTTTTCGCGCGGCGACGTTGTGCGTATTCTTAATTTATTAGGCAAAGATTTAGCGCATGGGGTGAGTCATTATAATAGCGATGCTTTACGCCTAATCGCAGGATATCATTCGCAAGAAATTAATCGAATTTTGGGTTATGAGTATGGTGCTGTTGCTGTTCACCGTGACGATATGATAGTGAGTAAATGATGTTGGAAAAAATAGGCAAAGCGGCTAAACATGCTTCATGGTACCTAGCAGGGTTAAATACAAAACAGAAAAATAATGTCTTAATGGATATAGCTGATTGCCTGCAACAACAGAGTGATGCAATTTTAGCTGCTAATGCTCAGGATATGGAAACCGCAAAAGCTGGCTATATGAGTGCAGCTATGCAAGACAGACTATTGCTAACTGTTGAGCGATTAGATGCTATTGCGAATGATGTAAGAAAGGTATGTCAATTAGTTGATCCGGTTGGACGTATACTCGATGGCGGTTTATTAGATAATGGCTTAAATATACAACGTCGATGTGTTCCACTGGGCGTGATTGGTGTTATTTATGAAGCGCGTCCGAATGTAACGATCGATGTTGCCTCGTTATGTTTGAAAACCGGTAATGCGGTAATTTTACGTGGTGGTAAAGAGACCTCACAGACTAATCAAGCAATTGTTAAAGTTATTCAGCAAGCGTTGCAACAAAATGATATTCCACAGGCAGCGGTTCAATCTATTGATGATCCAGACAGAAAATTAGTAACCCAATTGCTGAAAATGGATCGCTATGTAGATATGTTGATCCCGCGTGGTGGTGCAGGTTTACATAAGCTATGCCGTGAACAATCAACCATCCCAGTGATCACTGGTGGTATTGGTGTCTGTCATATTTATGTCGATCAGCATATTGATTTTAACAAAGCACTACCACTGATCGTGAATGCTAAAGTGCAGCGTCCAAGTGCATGTAATTCATTGGAAACGTTATTAGTTCATAAAAGTATTGCGGCTACATTTCTACCGCTTTTGGCTGAGAAAATGGCTGAGCAAAATGTGACGCTATATGCCAGTCGGCATGCAATGTCCTATTTAAAGTCAAGCCCGGCAAGCGTTGTTGAAGTGTTGGAGCAGAATTACCGCGATGAATGGTTATCGCTTGATGTTAACGTTAAAGTAGTCAACGATATCGATGCTGCCATTGATCACATTCGGGATTATGGAACGGCCCATTCTGATGCTATTTTGACCCAATCAATTCAACAAGCTGATTATTTTGTTCAGCGCGTTGATTCTGCGGCTGTTTATGTTAATGCCAGTACGCGATTTACAGATGGCGGACAATTTGGTTTAGGTGCAGAGGTTGCGGTAAGCACACAAAAACTGCATGCAAGAGGTCCGATGGGATTAGATGCATTAACAACTTATAAATGGATTGGTTATGGAGATAATTTAACACGTTCTTGAGTCATTACTTGACTTTTTTTTGAGCCACACTGTTGTTTTGTGGCTTTATTTTAATCGAGGGAATTTAGAATTTTTATTTTTGTAAATTTTAAATCTCGCTTGTAAGCTGACATATATATTCTAACTAATTAAATAAATTATCGATTAGGACGACTTGATATGCTTTATCTTATTGGACCAAGAGGTGCAGGGAAGACAACAGTAGGAAGAACGTTAGCTGAATCTAGGATGTGTCATTTTTTTGATACCGGTTTGTTAATTAAACAAAATGCTAAAATAAGTATTGCCGAGTTAGTTGAACGAGATGGTTGGGATTGCTTTCGTGGTTTGGAGTCCAGCGTGTTGCGATCAATACAACAGCCAAACTCAGTGATCTCAACGGGAGGAGGGATTATTTTACTGAAAGAAAATCGTGATTTTATGAAAAAAAATGGCTGTATTATTTATTTACAAGCCCCATCTGATGTATTGATTAGGCGTCTGTCTGCTGATCCTGAAATTTCACAACGACCAACATTAACAGGTAAGGCCTTAGCAGAAGAGATAGCTGAAGTAATGAATGAAAGAGAAGGCTACTATTTAGATACTGCTGATCACATTATTGATGCTGCCTTACCGACGACAAAAATTGTTTACCAAATAGACCATTTTTTGCAAAACGATAAAAAATACTTTGTATGATCTCAATTTTGCCATGTTAGTCATCTTCGGTGAAAGATGTACTCTAAAATGATCAATAACATTAAGGAGTAAGGAAAGAGATATGCTGATAAAATTATTGCGCGCAATATTCCAGTTTTTTTTCGCGTGACTGTGGTTGGTGAAATAAAACTTAAAGAATATGAGCGATGTTTAATAACACCTAATCATGTCTCTTTTTTAGACGGTATCCTACTCGCTCTTTTTTTACCTATTCGCCCGCTTTTTGCTGTTTATTCATCTATCGGCACACCACGCTTTATTAAATTATTAAAACCCTATGCCGATGTTGTTCCGCTTGATCCTGCCAACCCAATGGCTATTCGAACTTTAGTTAGAGAAATAGAAAAAGGGCGTCCGATCGTCATTTTTCCTGAAGGAAGAATTAGCGTTCATGGTTCACTGATGAAAATTTATGATGGTGCTGCTTTTGTGGCGGCAAAAACAGCAGCTAAAGTTATTCCGATTAGAATTGATGGGCCTGAATTAAGTTATCACGAGTTTCGCAGTCTCTAAAAAAGAAGTATAAATTTAAAAACAAGAAAAAATCAGGATGTTCATATTTTGTCCGGTTATCCATGCATTAAAGATATCTATAAAATATTCTTGCAAGTAAGCAGTGTAAGATACTCTAGTTTGGC
>NZ_NHNG01000594.1:0-1827 GCF_002287155.1 Arsenophonus sp. ENCA | reverse complement strand
GGTCTTTTTTTCACAGCCATCAACCGAAAAAAATGCGTGAGTCGGAATAGAACTAATAGAATCACTAAAAGTAAATTTGTTCCGCTTTTTTCTACGACGAATGGATCTACGCCAACAAAGAAAAATAATTATTATTGATAACTATATTTCCTATGTTGGTAGTATGAATATGGTTGACCCTCGCTTTTTTAAGCAAAATGCCGGTGTGGGACAATGGGTAGATATCGTTGTTCGGATGGAAGGACCAGTCTCAACAACCCTTGGCATTGTTTATGCGTTTGATTGGGAAATGGAAACCGGTCAACGCATTCCTCCTCCTCCTCCAGACACTAATATTATGCCCTTTGAACAAGCTAGTGGGCATACAACTCAAGTCATTGCTTCAGGGCCAGGCTTTCCGGAAGAATTAATCCAGCAATCTTTAATGACCGCAATTTTTTCTGCACGCAAACAGCTGATCCTTACCACACCCTATTTTGTTCCCAGTGATGATCTCATCCATGCTATTTGCACTGCAGCGATGCGGGGTGTCGAAGTGTTGATGGTCATTCCTAATCGGAATAATTCTTTTTTAGTTCGTTGGGCAAGCCGGGCATTTTAGTCTGAATTATTAGAAGCTGGCGTTAAGATCTACCAGTTTAATGATGGGCTTTTGCATACTAAAAGCCTATCTGTTGATGGTGAGTTAAGCTTAATTGGGTCTGTTAATCTAGACATGAGAAGCCTTTGGCTTAATTTTGAAATTACTGTTGTTATTGATGATAAAAGCTTTGGTAGCGATCTAATATTAGTTCAATATGATTACATTGCTCGCTCTACACCTTTGATGCAGAAGAATTGGAATAAACGTCCATTATGGAACCGTGTTATCGAACGTATTTGCTATTTTTTTAGTCCATTATTGTAATATTTTTATAAAATTATCAGCGCCAAAAAATTATTTTTGTTAAATTAAACCAATACTAATAAATCAACCAATAACATTTATTTCCCATAATTGTCAGATAATGATATTCATTTATACACCCTAGTTATAAAAATAAGGCTAATTTTTATAAATTAGGCTGAACATAGTTAATAACAAAATTAATTCTTTGGGCAAATTACCAGCACCATAACTTACATCTATGTATTATAATCAAGCGTATTAGCTAACAGGAAAAATTTTAATTTTAAATTATTAATCACCCAATTAGACCATAAATTAAAATGGATATTGCCATTGCGGTCCTTAGTAAAAAAGTGCTTTTTAACCTATAGAAATTGGTTTTGTAATGGATTAATAATTCATAAAACTTACAATTATTAGATAAATAAATTTATTAATATAGGTTTTATAACAATATCAATATCCAAGATTTTATGAATAAATAATGAATATCACTGAGTTATGATGTTATTGCTCGTTTAAAGTAATCCGGGGAAAACAGATTTAGTGCCTGTAATAATAAACTCAATTCCAAGTGACATTAATAATAATCCCATAATACGAGTAATAACATTAATTCCCGTTTGACCTAAATATTTAACGAGAATTGTTGCTGAGCGAAAAAGTAACCAACAACACGAAGCAAAAAAGATACACGTTAGCGATAGACCAACTAAATTTTGCCATCCTAACCAACGAGAAGACCAGACAATACATGAGGGCACCTCGAAAAACCTAAGCCGAGTTTGATTTTGCTGATAAAGTTATCGGAAGCTGGTCTACTGAGCTAACCACCATGAAGAAACGCAGCGCCATTAAGAATGACCTCTTTGCAAACCAGTATCACCAACAGACGATCGACAAGTTGGGTGACCCGCTGGTCAAGATCGAAACCTGTA
>NZ_NHNG01000364.1:0-604 GCF_002287155.1 Arsenophonus sp. ENCA | reverse complement strand
ACAGTTCTGCTTGCGAAGCCAGGTTATTACAGCGCTGGCGGCATTAAGATCGTTTTTAAGCTTGCGGGTTTTTACCCTTCCTTTTACACCTTCGCGCAACAAGCACAGGTCAAGAGTTTTCTTGCTGGCCCATTCCCAGTCGAAACGCAACAAACCCATAAAACGTTATGCAGCCATTAGATGAGCTAAAAATACTTCATTTGGAGAAAAATAGCCCAACGATTTTCGTCCCCGAGTATTAAGTATGTGCTCAAGTTCTGCAATCTCGTTGTCCGTGACTGAGTTGAAATCCGTTCCTTTTGGGTAAAAACGGCGGATAAGTCCGTTACTGTGTTCATTTAAACCACGCTCCCATGAGTGATAAGGCCTGGCAAAGAAGACATTAGCACCGGTGATCTCAGTTATCTGTTTATGCATGGAGAACTCAGAACCGTTATCGGCCGTCAAAGTTTTAAAGTCACAGAAGGTATTTGCTACAATGTCACGGAAAGCATCTACAACAGTATCAGCGCGTTTATTCGGTAACTTGCGGATAATAATCTGCTTGGTAGCTTTATCCGCTAGAGTCAGTAAGAATGACTTCTGATCTTTACCAAATACAGTA
>NZ_NHNG01000732.1:0-1844 GCF_002287155.1 Arsenophonus sp. ENCA | reverse complement strand
CATAAACGATTATCTCGTAACAGCCGCTCTTTGTTGATCATTTCAAACCTTTATTCTCTAAGTTAAACCTCTTTTTATTCTCAATAGCGTGACAAAAAATGCAAGTCTCTATTCAGCAACTAGTTTAATGATACAAGGCTATGCGGGTGTTGGTAAAACCACCCAGTTTAAAACGGTAGCACAAGCACTTAACGATAATCGACCAGATGTGAATATCGTCGGGCTCGCACCCACGCATAAAGCCGTCAATGAATTACAGGCAGCGGGCATAAAATCCCAAACAATTGCCAGCTTCCTGATGGAAAAGCACCAGAACAATTTCAAAACATCGTATAAAAACACCCTTTTTGTGATTGATGAAAGCTCAATGATTGGCAATAAGACCCTGGCAGAATTACTACTTAACATCACGGATAATGCGTAAGCGTCGTTAAATCCGCACATTTTTTTACTTCTTCTAATTTGCCATCATGTTCATCTCTAAAAATTGAGGAGAAATATCAGATGGAAGTTTACCGTACAGATGATGAATGGCGAGCCATCATTGAAGCTCAGCAATGTTCTGGATTAAATCCAACTCAGTATTGTCGTCAGAATAGGATTACCCGCAGCGCATTCTGCAATGCAAAAAAGCGGCTTTATCCTGTGGAAGAACAGCCCACGCATTTTATTCACGCCATGGCGCCGAATGCTATTATGACCTCCGGGGATGAAAAGTTGACGACTAAAATCTCCACGATAGAGAAGGCACAAACGCATTCGATTATCACCCTGGAGCTGTCTCACTGTACGTTACGGCTGACAAGCGGAATTTCGCCGTGTTGGCTGGCAACCTTCATTCGCGAGATGGCACCATGAAGATGTTTGTCGAAGTGCCGGCCATTTACCTCTATTCAGGTCATGTCGACTTTCGTAAAAGTATCAACGGCCTGTTGCTGATTATCGAGCAGGATATGGCACATTCCCCTTTCGATGAGGCCCTGTTCGTCTTCTGCAACCGACATCGTGACAAGGTAAAAGCCCTTTACTGGGATAAAACCGGTTTCTGTCTCTGGTACAAACGCCTGGAGCAAGATTTTTTCCGTTGGCCTGCTGCCAGTCAAAAAACCTTACAATTGACCGAAGAACAGTGGTACTGGTTGCTCGCTGGTGTCGACCTGGCTAAAATGCGCCTGCACCAACCACTCAACTGCAGGATAGCCAGTTAAATTTTGCGGAGGATTTTGCCGCGGCATGGTAAAGTCACGTCATGAATATCTCGATAGATAACTTACCCAACGATATCAATTTGCTAAAACAGATTATCGTTGATTTTCAGCGCGAAAATCTTCATTGGCAGGAAAAATACCAAATTCTGCTGGAAGAGTTGAATCTTTGCCGCCGAAAACGCTTTGGGCGCAGCGCCGAGCCGCTTTCCCCGCAGGGTGAGGTTTTTAACGAAGCTGAAGTTGAGGCGCATCGACCCGACGGGGCGCCCAGCGATGACGAAGCCTGTGAAACCCAATTATCTGACGTCAATGATAGTATTACGGACGATGCCGTCCCGGATGCAACTGTTCCTTCGCCTGCAAAAAAACGCCGCCCACGACTCCCACCCCATCTGCCGCGTAGGGAAATTATTATTCACCTACCGTCCGGGGAGCAGGCGTGTGATTGCTGCCATCAGCCGATGCACGTGATGGGTGGAGAAGTGCGTGAAGAGCTTGAGTTTATACCCGCTCACGTGCAAGTTACCCGTTATATCCGTGAAAAATACGGCTGTCGATACTGTGAGCAACATGGCACAGAAGGTAGTGTAAAGGTAGCCCCTCCGCCGCCGGCGCTTATCCCTAAGAGTTACGCCA
>NZ_NHNG01000622.1:0-1846 GCF_002287155.1 Arsenophonus sp. ENCA | reverse complement strand
ATGGTTACTGCCATCAAAGTCTGCAAAAATTTGCTGGTAACGTAACAGATTTCGGCAATGCATCTGTTTAGGGATGTAGACCCAATTATTTGCCCAGACCGACGCCAGGCGGGTTTGTACCCCTTCTACCACCCGTTGTACCTCTTCCTGGGAAAGGGTGCTTTCGGCGCTTAACACCACGCATACTGATTTTGCAAGGTAATCGAGTAATTCATTGTATTTGGCGGCCCCCATAAGTTGTTCCTCATTTTGCACGTTGTTGCCATTTTTTTAAGCATTCAATAACCTGACTCGCCTGCTGGCTATTGAGCCATTGTGGACTATCTATACCCGTTTCCCGTTTAATAAAACGTCCCATGGCCTGCTCTGATGCGTCACGTACAATCCCTTTACTCGCCATCTGATGCCACAAGGTGCGGATTTTCTCCAGTTGTGGGTAGTATGCAGTACTGACTGTTGCCTGCTGGTTTTTAATACGAAACCCTTTTCGTTTTAATGCATTCAGTACCCGGTTAAGGTCTATCGTGCTGAGCGATTTTGCCGAAGACTGCCCGGTCAGATTTTTTAGCAACTGACGATAGGTCTCTTCATCCAGTTTTAACTGATTGGCGGCAATATGAATTAATTGCAGGTATTTTTGTCGGGTCATTAGGCGCTTCCCCTGGTTGATATGGATTCAGGCTTCCGATCCATGAACAAAAAAATAATCCTTCGGGTTTTGAAGGATTATAAAATGAATACAAAAACTATACAATTGAATGAATTTTATGACGATTTTCTGCTATGACTTCTTCACGCAAATCGCCTGGGTATCAATATCCCTGAAGGTTTCAAATTTTTCTGCGAACTGCTTAGCGGCCTGTTGACAGGCGGTTGCCGTGTCAAACTCCTGTGTATGTAGTGATGAAAAAGCCGCATCGGTATAAGGACTGGCATACATCGCTAAAATTAATATCCACATAGTGATTTCTCCTCTTTTACTGAATTAAGGTCGGGTGTTCAATAAAACAAAGACTGACCGCAATGAACACCAGGAAACCGGCAAACAGGCGGTTTTGTTGTTGACGTATTTCTGGTGATTGAAAATAGGGCCGCAAGCGGGTGGCAATGAGCGCGTAGAGCGTCATCATCAGCGCATCGACCATCACCATCGTCAGGGTCATGATGGTGATTTGTGGCCCTAACGGGTGGGCCGGATTAAGAAAGACCGGCAGGGTAGCAAGCAGGAAAGCGAGTGCTTTGGCGTTGGTGATGTCGGTCAGAAAACCCCAGCAGAACCGTTGCGCGCCGCGGGTCAATGTGACGACATCGTAGGCATCCATCATGACCGGCGCGCGCCAGGTTCGGTATGCAGCAAACATCAACCAGAGTACGCTAATGCATTTCAGCCACAGCCACGCCGTTGCTGAGGCACGTACGGCCTCAGCGCTCAGTGCCACAATGGGCACCATAAAGGCTAATGCGGTCGCCTGACCGGCAATTAGCGGTAGCGTCTTGCGCCATCCCCGCTGGAAGGCATGGTTAAGAGTAAGGATCGCGCCTGCGCCTGGTAATACCGCACTTAGCAAGGCACCGCCTAGAAAAACTAACCAAAGGTTAAGGTTCATCATTTATTTCCCTCGTGCGTTTGATGAAAAGTGGCAGCAGGATGACGTCGCGGGCGTGAATGTGCCGTGATGCCGGTTAAAGGCACGAGGTCTGCGTTAGGTACCCAGGCAGCATATTGCTGTCCGCAATGGGGGCAGGCCAGGATGAGGTCAATCCCCCACTCGCCGCTTTCCGGTTGTTGAGTAATCTCTGCCTGGGCAGGATTCAGCTGGCGGGTTGCCTGATGGCAGCTAATGCA
>NZ_NHNG01000789.1:0-1848 GCF_002287155.1 Arsenophonus sp. ENCA | reverse complement strand
TACAGGTTTCGATCTTGACCAGCGGGTCACCCAACTTGTCGATCGTCTGTTGGTGATACTGGTTTGCAAAGAGGTCATTCTTAATGGCGCTGCGTTTCTTCATGGTGGTTAGCTCAGTAGACCAGCTTCCGATAACTTTATCAGCAAAATCAAACTCGGCTTAGGTTTTTCGAGGTGCCCCTATGTATGACCAAGGATTTACTTTGTTGCATTTCGTTTGGGAATTGGCGTGAGATTGAGCTTTTAGCAAAAGCAATCGAAAATGCAGGCGCATCGATGATTAGTACAGGTATTGGCTGGCATGAATCGAAGATCCCGACGATTGCAATGATGGTACCAAGAGCAGGTTTTACTTGGGTCACTAAAAAATTGATGGGAAAAATATCAATCCCTTTAATTTGCACTAACCGTATCAATTCACCTGAAGTAGCTGAAAAGATTTTATCTGACGGCTGCGCTGATTTAGTTTCCATGGCTCGGCCATTTCTTGCTGATGCAGAGTTTATGACAAAAGCGGCCGAAAATCGTGCGGATGAAATTAATACCTGTATTGCTTGTAATCAAGCCTGTTTAGATCAGATATTTGTTGGCAAACAAGCATCATCTTTAGTTAACCCTCGAGCTTGCCATGAATTAGACTTTCCTTTCCAACCAGTACTAAAACCAAAAAATATTGCTGTTATCGGCGCAGGTCCTGCCGGATTATCATTTGCAATAACAGCGGCAGAGCGTGGCCACCATATTACTTTATTTGAACAAGAATGTCAGATCGGTGGCCAACTGAATCTTGCTAAACAAATACCTGGAAAAATAGAGTTCCAAGAAACTATTCGTTACTTTCAGCGTCAACTGACACTAAAAAATGTTACTGTTCATTTAACTAAAAAAGCCGCTGCTGAACAATTGGTAAACTTTGATGAGATCATTATCGCTACAGGCGTACTACCGAAAAAAATTCACATTGAAGGTATCGATCACGCCAGTGTCGTGAATTATTATGATGTATTAAAACACCATATTACCATAGGTCCCCAGGTTGCAATTATCGGGGCTGGAGGGATCGGTTTTGATATAGCACAATATCTTTGTCAAGAAACAGATAATAGTAGCCAAAGCATTGATGCTTTTACCCACCAATGGAACATTGATACCACCATATCTCAACCAGGTGGTATTTATCCTAAAGGTGAGCAGAACCTTGATTCTGCTCGTAAAATTTATCTGCTGCAATGAAAATCAACCCGTGTTGGTGAACAGCTAGGAAAAACAACCGGCTGGATCCATCGCTTAAACTTACTACGCCATGGCGTTACTATGATGAATGATGTTAGCTACCAGAAAATTGATGATCAGGGATTAAACTAGTTGCTGAATAGAGACTTGCATTTTTTGTCACGCTATAGACAATAAAAAGAGGTTTAACTTAGAAAATAACGGTTTGAAATGATCAACAAAGAGCAGTTGTTACGAGATAATCGTTTATGTAAAGCAATCATTGGATTATCAGTCGAAGAATTGAAAAATTTAGCCGCTGAATTTTCAGCTTGTTATTTGATTTATCGGAAAAAGAATCGAAAAGCTCACGAGCGGCAGATGGGTGCAGGGCAGAAAGGATTTATCCCAACCCCATTAGATAAACTGCTTTTTATTTTATTGTATTTAAAATGTTATCCGACCTATGATTTGCAAGGACTTCTTTTTGGTTTAGATAGAACACGGGCATGTCGCTGGGTAAAAATATTATTGCCGGTTTTAGAGATGACCTTGGGGCGAGAATGTGTTTTGCCCGCTCGTCAAATTCGCTCTGCTGAGGAATTTTTTCGCGCCTTTCCTGGAGTTAAAGACGTC
>NZ_NHNG01000120.1:0-1850 GCF_002287155.1 Arsenophonus sp. ENCA | reverse complement strand
AGGTAACCATCTGGGCAGATACCGGTTTTCAAGGTATAGATAAACAGCATCCTAATACACAAATCCCAAAAAAAGGAACTCGAAAAAGACCTTTATCGCCTGAACAAAAACAAGAAAATAAAATAATCTCGGGCATCCGTATTACAGTTGAACACGCCATCGCGGGTATCAAGCGCCTCGGTTGCATGACCCAAATTTTACGGAATCGTAGACCCTTTATTGATGATACCTTCTTACTCCTTAGCGCAGGTCTTTGGAATTTCCATCTCAGAACAGCGTAAAATTTACTTCAATCACCGAAACACCCTTATTTCACTATTAAGCAACACGCTTATAGAATCAAATTAGATTTCACGGATGGGAAAAGGATCATTTGGTGGCTTGGATAAATTCTTTTCTGAAATGAAAAAAATAAACGACATTAAAAAAGACACAGAAAGAGAGCCAATCATTAAATCCCTTTTCGAGGATGATTCAGAAACTTTACAAGTCGTAAATGAATTACTCAAAAGAGGACGTGAAGGCTACGATGAAATCGTTAGCAGAATGCGACGACAAGCGGATTTGAATCAACGTGTTAAAATGCAGCTTGGCACGCTAACCAATCTTTGGGATGCCATGATGGGCACAGCAACAAACGGACTTGCCTCAATAGGACGTGCATTTGAAAAGGATACTAAGGCAACAACAAAGTGGCTTGGTGATTTGAGCGGTCGCTTTGATGAGTTTGTGACCCAACATCCGAACGTCGTTCGGAGTGCGGTGGGTATTGCAGCAGGACTAACAACGGTGAAACTTGCTGTTTGGGGATTACGCGCCGCTTTAATCGCTTTGGGAACATCAACACCTATTGGTTGGGTATTGACAGCAATCGGTGTTGCGCTCGGCGCAATCGCGGCTAACTGGGAAGATGTCAAGAATGCTTTCTCAACGGAAGAAACGCCAAAAATTAAAAAACAACGAGAAGAAATCAAAAAAGTTGTACCGCCGGAAGTCCTGAATACCCATAGAGGTATAGAAATGGCTTCCAATTCAATCGGATTGATGCAATCTCCGTTTGCTTCTTCAGGTCTGCTTCAGCCAAAAACAGAAAATTCCCCCCAAAAAGCACCCAATACGATTGGGCTGATGCCTTCACCTTTTGCCCAAAATTTCTCGACGAAAAACACGAGATCCGAAACCCAGGATAAAGCTATCGAAAAGCTCAGATTGTCTGTGCCGTCACGAGAACAAAAGTTGCAATTGCAAGTTGATTTCAACAACGCACCGCTTGGTATGACGGTGAAACCAGAAGGTAAGCAACCGTCCTGGTTTGACTTGGATTTTACCTATAAAGGCTATACCCGCTTTGCCAGACAATGACCGCTTCGGCGGTTTTTTCTTTTTCAGGAGTTTTGATGACCAGTTGGAAAGATAACCTACGCCCAGCCTCCTTTCGCGGCGTACCGTTTCAGATAGAAGACGACGAGGGGACGTTTGGGCGGCGCGTACAAGTGCATGAATATCCCCATCGTGACAAGCTGTCAATGCCAATTGAATTCTGATCCACTTTGCTAAAGTAAAACTGATCCACCCCCTTTAATTTACTCGCTCAGTTCCGCTTTCAATTTTTTATGTAGCTGACCGCTTTTTAGCTTGTCTTTTGTAAGCGTCATTGGAACCACACAGAGATAGGTAGCGTGGTTTAAGGTAAGGTAATTTTCCAGGGCAGCAGTACGTTCCAGTCTATATCTTCATCAGGGGATTTTAGCGACGTCAGCAATGCCAGAAGATAATCGTACGGGTTAAGACCATTGATACGTGCACTTTCCACCAGGCTGTACAATAGCGCACTTGCATGAGCACCCGCT
>NZ_NHNG01000690.1:0-1853 GCF_002287155.1 Arsenophonus sp. ENCA | reverse complement strand
CCTGAACAAAAACAAGAAAATAAAATAATCTCGGGCATCCGTATTACAGTTGAACACGCCATCGCGGGTATCAAGCGCCTCGGTTGCATGACCCAAATTTTACGGAATCGTAGACCCTTTATTGATGATACCTTCTTACTCCTTAGCGCAGGTCTTTGGAATTTCCATCTCAGAACAGCGTAAAATTTACTTCAATCACCGAAACACCCTTATTTCACTATTAAGCAACACGCTTATTGAAACCTTAGCAGAGCATGCGGCAGAACAAAAAGAGGTAACGGAACTGACCAGTTTGGTTCGTATTGCTTTAGCCAGGGCGATCACGCAGTATTGGTTTGGTGATAAACAAGAGATCCAAGCTATTGGTCTGGATGTTAGCCTTGAGCGAGTTTTGATCCAGGCGCTACAATCGGGCGGTGGATTAGAGCTTGGGCTGGCGGGTAATATTGAGCAACAAGCGATTGAAGCTATCAATAATCAAAGTTTAATTGGTGCACCACAGGTGTTAATTGTCAATCATAGCTTACGCCCTTTAATGTCACGTTTTTTACGTCGAAGTTTACCCCAGCTTGCAGTAGTTTCCAGTCTTGAGATCAGTGACGAACGGAAAATTCGTTTAACCTCCTTTATTGGCCAAACGGTTAATTAAAATAAAGATGAATGCTTTTATCACTTTTAGGTGGTAAAAGCGTTCATCACCATCAACAAAATTTTCTCTGCAATACCTTTCTTTAGTGATCGGGTTTTACTGTGGTTAGCAATATCTTGGTTATTGGTAATGGGTTTATAGCAACGTTATATCGTATTGCTCAATTGTAAATAAGGCATTGCTGGTCAATGCCTGAGAATTAAATTTTGATTCGGTAACCGCTGGCGACGATATTTTCTGTCTGGCCATGCTCACCATACAGTGCTGGACTATGACGTTTTTTAAGGAAGGTTAATTGCTCTTGATTGATCTGCATATGCTGCTTAAGCAGCAGCCCATTTTGGCTATTATGTTGATAAAGATGTTTAATTTGCAGTTCAATTTTTTGCCAGATCGGAGCCAGCATTTTATCTTGCTGATAGGGCGGCAAACAATTGCCTTGTTGACTGCAAGTAATGCGTTTTTCATCACTATGGCGTAGTGCAGTTAACCAATACTGTTTTTTTCGGTCACTTCATTTAAACGCAGTAAATCAACTTTACCGGCAATCAGTAGTTGATATTCAATATTAAGTAGCTCATTGAGCGTTTCCAATTGGGAAAGTTGCTCAATGAGGATCTCCTGTAGCGTCTGTTGGGTCATCGATTTAATCACGTATGCTGGTATTTAATTGGATCAGGGCATCAGCAATTTTTTCTGCATTGACGGTTAATTCGCCACGTTCAATTTTCTGTCTTACCTGTTCAACTAAGGGCTGACGAATATCTTTGTCGTTGGCTTGCAATAGCTTTTCTGCTGAACCACTCAAACTTAAGGTAAAGATAGGATCTTTTTCTTCGCTAGTGACTGGTGGTTTTACTTTTTTTGGGGTGTGGTTGTGGCTCTTCATGGTGCGAAAGCGCTGCTATACCACTGAGTGGGGTGGTTTTTTCAATGCTCATGAGTTACATCCTGTTATTTAATCGGCTTAGGTGTGATAGCTATCATTAAGGTTGACTATCATGCTTTATAGATCATATACTCGTCGTCATTGAAGATGCTTGATTTTCCATGAGCAATGCCCATTTAATAGGTATAAACATTAATCTCTCACAAGAACAAAAACTAAAGCTCAGAAATCTTCACAGGGAAAGTCGTGACCGTCTTGTATGCGATCGGATACGGTGTGTTCTTTTGTGCGCCGATGGCTGGACACCAGAAATGA
>NZ_NHNG01000362.1:0-605 GCF_002287155.1 Arsenophonus sp. ENCA | reverse complement strand
TACTGTATTTGGTAAAGATCAGAAGTCATTCTTACTGACTCTAGCGGATAAAGCTACCAAGCAGATTATTATCCGCAAGTTACCGAATAAACGCGCTGATACTGTTGTAGATGCTTTCCGTGACATTGTAGCAAATACCTTCTGTGACTTTAAAACTTTGACGGCCGATAACGGTTCTGAGTTCTCCATGCATAAACAGATAACTGAGATCACCGGTGCTAATGTCTTCTTTGCCAGGCCTTATCACTCATGGGAGCGTGGTTTAAATGAACACAGTAACGGACTTATCCGCCGTTTTTACCCAAAAGGAACGGATTTCAACTCAGTCACGGACAACGAGATTGCAGAACTTGAGCACATACTTAATACTCGGGGACGAAAATCGTTGGGCTATTTTTCTCCAAATGAAGTATTTTTAGCTCATCTAATGGCTGCATAACGTTTTATGGGTTTGTTGCGTTTCGACTGGGAATGGGCCAAATGACCGGCTGTGCCAGCAACGCCTTGTGCATCAGCACCCGTAGAGGCTTTAGCCGTTCAGCGACTTTCAGCAGCCACTGGCTCTGCGTCTGCCGACTCAATGGGATATCGAGCCCGGCAAATAG
>NZ_NHNG01000688.1:0-606 GCF_002287155.1 Arsenophonus sp. ENCA | reverse complement strand
TTAGTGCCGGTCTTTGGAATTTCCATCTCAGAACAGCCTAAAATTTACTTCAATCACCGAAATACCCTTACTTCACTATTAAGCAACACGCTTATTAAGTCTCCATTGGCCATTAGCCACCATGTACTGTCCGGCAAACCAGATTAATGCAACGAACAACAGCGCACCAACAAGATTACCAATGTAGACATGAAACCAATTAACAAACATCTGTTTCCAAGAGACTTTGCCGGTTGCTTTTGCCACAATGGTTAACACGGTAGAAGTGAAAAGATCAGCCCCACAGACAACCACCAGCATGAGTCCTAACGAAAAACATAGACCGCCAGCAAGTTTAGCCAGCCCGAAAGGAACAGTAGCAATACCCGTGGTGACAGTAATATAAAAAACGAAAGCAATGGAAATAAATATACCTGCAGTAATAGCAGATAAATAAGTAATGCGAGGATGCTTATTAACTTTATATACCCCGGTATTATCGGCAAGTTGCGCCATTGCAGCCGGTGATAATAAATTGGACCAGTTGTTAGCTTTCATAACCAACATGCTCTTATGAAGTTAAGGAATTATGGCGTCAGCAATATTAACAAAGGGCACATCAGATAA
>NZ_NHNG01000057.1:0-1883 GCF_002287155.1 Arsenophonus sp. ENCA | reverse complement strand
ATTATCAGCAGCGAGGGCGAACAGGTGGCCTAGCAACCAACGGTTGTTCTCAAATAACGGCCACAGGGCATCAGGCATCGTGAAGGTGCCATGTTGAAAGGGAACGTCAGGAAGACGCGCCATCATAGTGGCGATCCAGATATCGGTGGCCTTTTTGCCGCAGCTCGGGCATCCCCGACCTTTAGAGGCTGTCGCAAAAGGGGTATTTACAATAAAAATAATTTAATTTTTTCTTTAAAATCAAAATATTGAAATCATTAAAAACATGATACTACCTCTTTTGCGACAGCCTCTTTAGAGGCTGTCGCAAAAGGGGTATTTACAATAAAAATAATTTAATTTTTTCTTTAAAATCAAAATATTGAAATCATTAAAAACATGATACTACCTCTTTTGCGACAGCCTCGATAAGAGCGCGATAATCAGCATGATGACAAATACTGCCTAGACAGGCTCTTAAACGCCTTCTCGCTATCGGTAAGTCCTTTTCCTTCACTTCTTGCCACATATCTTGCTGGACGCCAATTTTCATGGGTCTCAATTGATTTTCAGGAAATAAATTAGGCCAAAAAGTAGTTATCTGTGAGATGGCCTCATCCAACGGCAATCGCTTTTTAGGTGGTATGGGTGGTTTTGGAATTTTAACCTTCACTGCCTGTTTAGGTTTTTCAACCAGCTTCTTGGGCTGTTGTTTTACTACCTTTTGGGGCTTCGGTTTTTTTGCCTGTTTTTTGGGCGCAGCATTCACCCATACCTTTTTACGGTAAACAGGGGTACTTGAGGTCTGTTCTTCTTGTGAAGCCTTTCTAGGGTGATTGAGAGTTAATTTCTGGCGTTCCGTCATAAGTTTAATCTTTAAATAGGGTGCTCATTTCAGTATCAGTCAAACCCGTAAATTTCATCACAGATTGCCTGTCCATGCCACTTTCCAGCATTTGGCGCGCTATCTTCATCGATGCCTTTTTTTCGCCAGTTTGTTCACCAATTTGAATCCCTTCTTGAATTCCTTCAATTTTACCTTCTTCCCGTATACCTTGAGCGATGTTCATCAGTGCCCCCTCATGTTTCTCTGATTTTTTAGCTATCTCTTTGATTAACTTTGCTGGTTGCTCTGAATTACCTTCTTAAATGAGATAGTTAAACATAGTGATAACCTGATTATCGGTATAATAATTATACGACAACAGCGTAACAATTTCATTCATAAGCTCTGTCATATCCCGTCGGCGAATGTGTTTTTGGATGAGCTCCAATAAAGCCATTCGCTTATGTTTCATAATATCACCATCATCCAAGATGGTGACATCAGCTAATTGAAAGGGATTGGTATAAATACGTTCGGCGAGTTTCCTGTCAGGAAAACAGTCAAACCAATTCGTACTATAGGGATGAGGACTTTGTTCACCACAATAGAAGAGCATTGGGAAAACCAACGGTAATTGCTTGTGTCCAGCTTCTAGATGTTTCTGCATAGCAGCCATGCTATAGCGCATCAATCGCCATGCCATGAGCTTATCCGGTGTAGACTGGTGCTCAATCAGGAGATAAAAATAACCCTTTCCTTTCGTAGTGCTGACTGAATACAGGATATCACTCTGGTAATTTTTCATCTCACTATCGATAGGGCACCTCGAAAAACTCAAGATTTTCAATTAACCCTTGGCTTTCATTCTAAATAATTAGATTTTTTTTGATTATCACGCTACTGATTCTATCGCACATTGCCCTGGCTAGGGCCATTTGACCCATTCTGGGCGTCAGAAAGCCACGATGCACGCGCTCTGGAAGTACGCCAACCGCTTTAGGTTGTAACATGCTGCCATCATCGTCATGGCAAAATTAGCGCGCACCTGTCCAATGGTGCGGATCAGTTTTCTACCCAT
>NZ_NHNG01000499.1:0-1884 GCF_002287155.1 Arsenophonus sp. ENCA | reverse complement strand
TCATTTCTGGTGTCCAGCCATCGGCGCACAAAAGAACACACCGTATCCGATCGCATACAAGACGGTCACGACTTTCCCTGTGAAGATTTCTGAGCTTTAGTTTTTGTTCTTGTGAGAGATTAATGTTCATACCTATTAAATGGGCATTGCTCATGGAAAATCAAGCATCTTCAATGACGACGAGTATAACATAAAACGATTTAACTATTATGCAGGGAAACTAACACTACATTAACACTATTTCATTATATTTATTTTCCTATTATCGGGACAAAGTGGTTAAATTTTGTCTCCATCTACATTTAGAAAGACAATTGCCAATAGATAACTCCAGTGGCTAATTTCACTTAGTTTAAATTACGTATAAGCTATAGTTATCAGCTAAATAGAAGATTAAGGAAAGCAATAGCGTAAGTCTAACACAAATTAATCAAAAACTGCGCCTGAATATATTAAGCCAATAATAACAATTTGCTATATATAACAAAACAAAGCACTTTTTGTAAAAAATGAACTAATCATATCTATTAATTGTTAATAATATTGTAAATTCCAAGACTATTTTACTAAAGTGTGGTTCAAATCATAATTCAATCTAACTTGTATTAATAACTAATTTATAATAAGCAAAAGGCCATATCCAGATCGAATATAGCCCATAGATTTAATCAATTTTATTTATTAAGTTAAAATTCTTCTGGTAATGAAGTTTCCTCTACCGCTTCTGTCACAAAATCAGAAGCGGCACTACTAAATTCACCAGCGTGATTAAGCAACATAGCCCGTAATTTTTTATCTAATTCAGTGTAAATTTGCGGGCGTTCTTTCAAATAAACTGTCGCATTTGCTTTGCCTTGACCTATTTTCTCGCCATTATAACTGTACCAGGCACCCGCTTTTTCAATCAATTTATACTTCACACCTAGATCAATAAGCTCACTATAGATATTAATCCCTTCTCCGTATAAGATTTGAAACTCTGCTTGTTTAAAAGGAGCCGCAACCTTATTTTTTACTACTTTAACGCGAGTTTCGCTACCAATAACTTCTTCACCATTTTTGACAGAACCAATACGTCGGATATCAAGACGCACTGAAGCATAAAATTTTAACGCATTTCCGCCGGTGGTTGTTTCAGGATTGCCAAACATAACGCCAATTTTCATTCGGATCTGATTAATAAAAATTAATAGTGTATTAGAATTTTTTAAATTTCCGGCTAACTTACGCATCGCTTGACTCATCATACGAGCAGCTAGTCCCATATGTGAATCACCAATTTCACCTTCAATTTCAGCTTTTGGTGTTAAAGCTGCTACAGAATCGACAATAATAACATCTACTGCCCCAGACCGTGTTAAAGCGTCACAAATCTCCAGTGCTTGTTCACCCGTATCCGGCTGTGAACAAAGTAAATTATCAATATCAACACCAAGTTTTTTGGCATAAATAGGATCTAAAGCGTGTTCTGCGTCAATAAAAGCACAAGTCTTACCTTCACGTTGAGTTGCCGCAATAACCTGTAATGTTAACGTGGTTTTACCGGAAGATTCTGGGCCATAAATTTCAACAATACGACCTAATGGCAAGCCTCCTGCACCTAAGGCGACATCAAGAGATAACGAACCGGTAGAGACAGTTTCTACATCCATAGAACGATCTTCACCTAAGCGCATAATTGATCCTTTACCAAATTGTTTTTCAATTTGACCTAATGCGGCAGCGAGTGCTTTCTGTTTGTTTTCATCAATAGCCATTAAACTAGTTGCTGAATAGAGACTTGCATTTTTTGTCACGCTATTGAGAATAAAAAGAGGTTTAACTTAGAGAATAAAGGTTTGAAATGATCAACAAAGAGCGGCTGTTACGAGATAATCGTTTATG
>NZ_NHNG01000556.1:0-7620 GCF_002287155.1 Arsenophonus sp. ENCA | reverse complement strand
ATCGAGAAGTTAAACAAAATTGTGGTATTGAACGCTGTCAGGCTCGCACGAGCCGAGCGCAAAGAAATCATATTTTTCTCGCTATTTCTGCGTGGTTTGAACAACATAAACGTCGTATATCTGAAAAAATAACCCTTTATCAACAAAATTGGGACGTAATCAAAAATGCTATTGCTGAGCACATCCGTGTTTTATTAGCGTACCCAAATTAGTTTTGTGCGAAACTCGTGCTTAATTTTCCTTTACGCTTTTATTCATCAATTGATGAGTAAATTGCGTTAACGGGAGGGCATTATAGATTGATTTTAGCTTTGTACAAGTACTTTTTTGAAAAAAATAAATTTGCTTTATTTATGAACAATACTGTTATTTTTTTATTGCCGATTTTTTATCTTATTAGGTAAATCTGCCAGGCTATTTATAATCCAATCAGCAGACTTTTTATCATCTTTAGTGACAGATTTTCCTGTAGTTACCAATACATTAGTACCAATATGCGCTTCTTTACCGGCTTGCATATCAGAAAGCTTATCGCCCACCATGTAAGAGGCCTTCATATTAATATTAAGTTGTTTTTGCGCTGCCAATAGCATACCAGCTTTCGGCTTACGGCAATCGCATATTTGTTTATATTTTTGTTCCATTGCATCAGGATGATGAGGACAATAATAAATACCATCAAGCTTAACGCCACGATCAATAAGAGACCAATCCATCCATTCAGTCAGTTCAAGAAATTGTGTTTCTGTGAAGAATCCTCTTGCAATACCTGATTGATTAGTAACAAGAATCAATGCATAGCCCATTTTTTTTAATTCAAGCATTGCTTCAATTGCGCCTTCGATAAACTGAAAATTATCTATTTCATAAACATAACCATGATCGAGGTTAATAGTACCATCACGATCGAGGAAAATTGCCGGAATACTTTGACTCACCACATTACTCCATTAAATTTAACTTTGTTCATTATATGAAAAGCAGCTAAATAAGAACAAGAGTCGTATTTATATTTTTGTTGACTTAGACGTCTAGACACCTTAACATCCGTGTTAAATATAGTCGAATTTTCTTACCACTCTATTTCCATTATTTAGTAGATCACAATAATGATAAGATTTTCTAACATTAATAAAATTTTTCACCAAGGAGCACATGCAATTCACGCATTAACCAATATTAATCTGCATGTTCCTCAAGGCCAAATTTACGGGGTTATCGGTGCTTCCGGTGCCGGAAAAAGTACGCTAATTCGTTGTGTCAATATGCTTGAACGCCCAACGACAGGTGAAGTATTGATTGATGGGCAAGCGTTGACAGATCTTTCTGAAAAACAATTAATCTTAACGCGTCGTTCTATCGGCGTGATTTTCCAACATTTCAATCTACTTTCATCACGCAATGTTTTCGATAATATTGCCTTACCTCTAGAACTAGATAACACGCCAAAAGCCGAGATCCATCAACGCGTAACAGAGTTATTAAAGCTAGTCGGTTTAGCAAATAAAAAAGATGCCTATCCAGCCAGTCTATCTGGAGGACAGAAGCAACGCGTTGCTATAGCTCGCGCTTTAGCCAATTCGCCTAAAATATTATTATGTGATGAAGCGACAAGTGCATTAGATCCAGCAACAACCCGTTCTATTCTTGAGCTATTAAAAGATATTAATCGACGTTTAGGTTTAACCATCTTGCTTATTACTCACGAGATGGATGTTGTAAAACGTATATGCGATCAAGTCGCGATTATCAGTGAAGGACGTTTAATAGAACAAGATAGCGTTAGTGAGGTATTTTCTCATCCTAAGACACCAATTGCGCAAAATTTTATTAAATCAACATTCGTATTAGATATTCCCGAAGATTATCAAACACGTTTGCAGATGGTGCCAGCACCAGATTTATCACCATTATTGAAATTGGAATTTACCGGTAAGTCAGTCGATGCACCATTAATTTCAATGGTTGTTAGAAAATTTAATATCGACATCAATATATTGAGCTCACAAATTGATTACGCCGGGGGTGTTAAATTTGGTTTTATGCTTGCTGAATTTCATGGTCTTGACGAAGGTATTGAAAAATCAATTACTTTTTTAGAAGAGCACCATGTAAAAGTGGAGATCTTAGGTTATGTCTGAAAAAATGATCATTCTGCTACTAAATGGTACGTTAGATACACTTATCATGACTTTTGTGTCGGGATTTTTGGGGTTTTTATTAGGGCTTCCTATTGGCATATTACTTTATGTGAGCCGCCCCGGGCAAGTTATGGAAAATCTTGCCCTTTATCGAATAGTGTCTGCATTGGTTAATGTGTTTCGTTCCATTCCATTTATTATTTTATTGGTTTGGATTATTCCATTAACTAAATTAATTGTCGGCACATCTATCGGTATTCAGGCCGCAATCGTTCCGTTAACTATTGGTGCAGCACCTTTCATTGCCCGTATGGTTGAAAATACGCTGTTAGAGATCCCTAATGGCTTAATTGAAGCTGCTCGTTCAATGGGGGCAACACCGCTACAAATCATTGGTAAAATTCTGTTACCTGAATCTTTACCCGGTTTAGTCAATGCAGCGACCATTATTTTAATTATGTTAGTAGGTTACTCTGCAATGGGCGGCGCAGTGGGTTCTGGTGGACTGGGTCAGATTGCTATGCAATACGGCTATTATACCTATAACCCAACTGTTATGAATACGGTTCTTGCTTTACTGATTATTTTGGTTTTTGCTATTCAATTTGTTGGTAATCACGTAATGAAAAAAACCCGTAAATAAAATTATTGCTTAAAAGCACTAAGACTTAGTCTTATAGAGGTAATTATGTCTATCAAAATAAAAATCAGCACTGCTGTTGCAGCACTATTAAGCATATTAGTTTTTAGTGGCTGTGGTGAAAAAGTAGAAAAACCTAATCACATCAAAGTGGGTGTCATTATGGGGAAAGAGTTATCAGTAGCTGAAGTCGCACAAAAAGTTGCCAAAGAAAAATATCAGTTAGATGTTGAATTAGTTACCTTTAATGATTTTGTATTGCCAAATGAATCCCTGGACAAAGGCGATATTGATCTTAATGTATTTCAACATAAACCTTATTTAGAGCAACAAATTAAAGATCGCAATTATAAATTAGTCGCTGTTGGCAACACCTTTATTTATCCTATTGCGGCTTATTCTAAAAAAATTAAATCTGTTGAACAACTACCTGATGGCGCCCAAATCGCGATCCCGAATGATCCTACCAATTTAGGACGTTCACTATTGTTGCTACAAAAACAAGGACTAATCAAAGTAAATGCCAGTGCCGATTTACAACCCACTATATTGGATATCACCGAAAATCCAAAAAAGCTAAACTTTATTGAACTTGAAGCACCGCAATTACCCCGTAGTTTAGATGATCCGAAAATTGCACTAGCGATTATTAATTCAACTTGGGCTAGTAGCGCCGAACCTAAATTAACGCCCGCAAAAGATGGATTGTTCGTAGAGGATAAAAATTCACCTTATGTAAATCTCATTGTGAGTCGTGAAGATAATAAAGATAATGAAAATGTGAAAAAGTTTGTTAAAGCCTATCAATCCGAAGAAGTAGCTGAAGCAGCCAATAAAATTTTTGACGGTGGTGCTATCCCTGGCTGGTGATCGCTTTTTCAAAAAAAACGACATTATAATAAAACCAGCGGATTATATTCGCTGGTTTTATTATAAATTTTATACAGTCAATTGTTTTTATTATTATGGCTAAAACTGATTTGTAGTTCTATTTGATTTCTTTAATAAGGAATTTATATGCGCCTATTACTCTGTTGTCTTACACTCTGTATCTCAGGCTGTAATGTACTTTCTCCAGCTGAATATAATAAACCAGATAACTCGCTAAAAAATCCAAAAAATGTTATCAAAAAAAATCACCACAAAAGCGCTCTGTGGTAAAAATTATTGATAAAACAGAAGCATTACTGGGTAAACCATTTAAGGACCTGGGCATTGTTTCCGGTATTTCATGCCAACCTAACCGACAAGATCCAAGTGTAAGTATTCCCGTAGCGAAAAAAACATGCTGAAAAAGGCCTCTTCTCTCGGCGCGAATAGCGTGTTATTGCACAGTTGTGAAATAATTAGTACTCCAGATTGTTATCAAACTGCTATTTGTGAAGGCTCTGCGCTGAATATTATTAATGGATAATTCTCAATTTAACGTAATTGGGGTGATAGAATCACCTTATAAAGAAAAATTTGCCATCCCGAGACAACCAGGCTTAATTGATGATGGACAGGGTTATTTGCGCCTATTTCCACCTTATAATCATCCTGATGCTGTTCGTGGATTGGAACAATTTAGCCATATTTGGCTTATTTTCATTTTTCATCAAACCATGACTGAAGGTTGGCGTCCATTAGTAAGGCCTCCCCGTTTAGGCGGTAATACCAAAATGGGTGTTTTCGCCACTCGTTCTCCATTTCGTCCTAATCCAATAGGTATGTCATTAATAGAATTGAAAAATTTAATTATCCGTGATAACGAAGTAGGTTTAGCTTTAAGTAGTCTGGATTTAGTTGATGGCACCCCTGTGATTGATATAAAACCCTATCTGCCGTTTGCGGAATCTTTACCAAAAGCGGTTGCTGGATTTGCCCAAGCTGTACCGGCCAGTGAAATGAAAGTGTTATTTTCAGCTACTGCCCAAAAACAGTTGATTGAGCAACAAACCCGCTATCCTTTCCTTGAGCGTTTTATTCGTCAAGTTTTAGCGCAAGATCCACGTCCAGCTTATAAAAAAAGCGAAGCTGACGAAAAAATCTACGCTGCCCATTTGCTTGATTTTAATGTTAGATGGCAGGTTTCAGCAAATATCACTGCCGTTCTCGCTATAGATACGCTAAAAAATTAAGTTATCTCTTTAGACATTAGCAACTCGCTGGTAGACTAGAGGATAATTTTGTTTTAATGGTTGGTTAATACTAACTGGAAGTAATTCGTTGTTGATGGAAGCTAATAATGCGTACAAGCCAATATCTTCTCTCTACTTTAAAAGAGACTCCCGCCGACGCAGAAGTGATCAGTCATAAGCTGATGCTTCGCGCAGGTATGATCCGTAAACTTGCTTCAGGGCTATATGACTGGCTACCAACCGGTGTTCGTGTGCTGCGCAAAGTTGAGAAAATTATTCGTGAAGAAATGAATCGCGCGGGTGCAATTGAGATTTCCATGCCGATAGTTCAGCCAGCAGATTTATGGCAAGAAAGTGGGCGTTGGGAGCAATATGGCCCAGAGTTACTTCGTTTTGTTGATCGTGGCGAACGACCTTTTGTGTTGGGCCCGACTCATGAAGAGGTAATTACCGATCTTATTCGTAATGAAGTGACTTCTTATAAGCAGCTGCCGTTAAACCTTTACCAAATCCAAACAAAATTTCGTGATGAAGTAAGGCCACGTTTTGGTGTGATGCGCTCCCGTGAGTTTATTATGAAAGACGCTTATTCTTTTCATACCGATCAAAACTCGCTGCAACAAACTTACGATGCAATGTACAAGGCATATAGTACAATCTTTACCCGTATTGGCTTCAATTTTAGGGCAGTACAAGCAGATACTGGCTCTATTGGTGGCAATGCTTCGCATGAATTTCAGGTATTAGCTGATAGTGGTGAAGATAATATTGTTTTTTCTACCGCTTCAGATTATGCCGCTAATATTGAGCTGGCAGAGGCAATTTGTCTTACGGAAGAACGTGCTGCACCGGCTGAAGATATGCGTCTCATCGATACCCCTGACGCCAAAACTATTGCCGAGCTAGTTAGTCAACATAATTTACCTATTGAAAAAACAGTTAAAACCCTAATTGTCAATGCAGCAAAAGAGAGTGGTCATCAGCTTGTTGCCTTATTGATCCGTGGTGATCATGAATTAAATGAGATCAAAGCAGAAAAACATCCTCTGGTTGCAAGTCCACTGAAATTCGCAACAGAAGAAGAAATACGTGCAGTCCTGCATGCAGGTCCTGGTTCATTAGGCCCGGTTAACTTGCCAATACCAGCGATTATCGACCGCAGCGTTGCCGTGATGAGTGATTTTAGTGCCGGCGCCAATATTGATCATAAACACTATTTTGGTATCAATTGGCAACGGGATCTACCTTTACCCGACGTTTATGATCTACGCAATGTAGTCGAAGGAGATCCTAGTCCCGATGGTAAAGGAACTGTTCAAATTAAACGTGGAATTGAAGTTGGCCACATTTTTCAACTAGGAACCAAATATTCTGAAGCAATGAAGGCCAGCGTTCAAAATGAAAATGGCCATAATCAAACGGTAACGATGGGATGTTATGGTATCGGTGTCACGCGAATTGTAGCAGCAGCAATTGAACAGAGCCATGATGATAAAGGAATTATTTGGTCTGATGCGATCGCACCTTTCCAAGTTGCTATTTTACCAATGAATATGCATAAATCCTATCGCGTTAAAGAAGTTGCTGAAAAACTTTATTGTGATTTGCAAGCCAATGGTATTGATGTCATTTTTGATGATCGCAAAGAGCGGCCTGGTGTGATGTTTGCTGATATGGAGCTTATTGGAATACCTCATACCATCGTGATTAGTGATCGTAATTTAGATGACAACAAGGTTGAATATAAACAGCGGCGAGATAATGAGAAAGAATTTATTGATCTTGCTGAGATAGTTGATTTTCTAAAAACAAAACTTAACTAATCAGCCTTATTGATGCAAAATGCCCAGCTAAAAATAGCTGGGCATTTGATATATCTGATAATTAGTGAGAGTGGCAAGTTCGCAATTTATCAAATTTAATCTCGCCGGTCTGGATCAAGGTTGCATCAAACAATCCATCTTCCATTGATGGGCGGATGGTGTAGTAGCCCTCAACTTCGACATAAACAGGTTTACCCGCTTCAATACCGGTTGCCAGATATCCCTTTTCTAAATCGATATTACTCACACTGTAAGTACGTCCACTTTTACACTCTTTAAATAATGCCGCGTCAGCGATATAACTATATTGCCCGCTCTTTTTATCTGGCTTTACTTGCTCTAAGGTATAATTTAAATTACTTTCTATTCGATTTCCTTCCTGATCGAGATATTCTATTTTTTTACCATCAACGCTAGGTTGAAAATAGGTTTTTTGCTCATCAGAATCAATCAAAAAGAATTTAGTGCCTTTTTTAGTCCAATTTCCTGTAGTAAAAAAAGTATTTTTTTGTTCTTCCTTACCCAAATAGGTTAATTGCTCAATAAATTTACCATTCGGATTGAAAAGAACTGTTGTTTCAATACCTGAACAATCTGCACAAGGGAGTACGCCAGTATAAATTTTATCCATTGTTTGGCTTTGTGATTGTGGCAATTTATGCTGGCAGCCAGCAAGCATCATCGCACTTGCATATTACCATGCATGCAGATCACCCAATAACATTTAACCAGATCGCTTAATAACATCGATGGAGATCACTTTTGGCCCATTTTGTTATTCGGTGATCTCCATCAATGTTATTCTAATTATCACAGGTGTGTTGAACTGTATTCTTTGCCATATGAGGGTAGAGAATACCTATGCCAACAGTACCTATTTCAATGAGAAAACTAAA
>NZ_NHNG01000625.1:0-1888 GCF_002287155.1 Arsenophonus sp. ENCA | reverse complement strand
AAACAACGTTTTTAGAGGGCGAGGAGTGAATTCAGAAAGCACGGGGGTAATTTTATATGATTTCCAGAAGTTCAAGGTACCACCATTCTACCCGATATCGATTTGCAGCCGCTAGGCTGCTTCCTTGCCAAAGCCGGTAAAGACATCAGTGGGGATGGCGAAAATATCAGCGCCTTTACCGGTAAACCGATGGCGTGCCGTAAAACGGCGATTGGTTTTAGTAATTGCTGCAAAAGCAGCGGTTGGGGACATGATATCGGTCTTGCCAGTTGTGACAATGAAGAAAAAGCGATTGGTAAAGCCAAAGAAAAAGGTCTGGTGGTCGATGTCGGGGAGTTTTGCGCCGAAGACGTGTTAGGCGTCTGTTTGCGTAAAAAGCACAGCTATTGCGTGTTTGACAGTAAGCTCGCGCAGATTGTGCAAGCGCAAGGTCGGGGTGGTCAACTGGGCGTGGGGTTTGGTAGTGCTAAACATCCCGATTGTCGCGGGATGACCATTGACGAGTTGCAACAGGTTAAATTTGACACGCTGGATTTCACTGAGTTTTATGACGAGCTCAATAGCAACACAACACTACCGGATAGCAAAAAGCTCACTGAAAAAATCAGCCAGCAGATTAAAAACGAATTACAGGGTCGACAACCATGAAGCACCTTCTGTTAAGTGGCTTGCTGTTATCTGCGGTGGTTACCGCAAAGCCCGACGATGGGTATCACTATTCCCCTGCGGTCGGCTGGCACTGGTATAACGAACCGGCACCGCAACAGGAAACGCAGGAAGCACAGCCATCACCACAAAAAAGACTGTCAGCGGTGGAAACCATGCAAAAAATCAAAGCCCTGGGCGATGAATTACGCAATGCCGCGGTGCTCGACCCCAAATCACCGCAGAAAGTGGCGCGCTGGATAGCGTTTCAGAACTACTGGTCGGATAACGCCAGCCAGTTTTCAGCCACCTGGCAGAAAGTACTACTACTGAAACCGGAACTCGATTACAACAACCGGCATTCACATTATAACGCCACGGCAACCCTGTCCTATGCCCAGGAGCGCAAAGCCCAAGCCAGTGCCATTAAAGCCGTCAATGAACGCTATGGGGTCTTTTTCTTCTATCGTGGCAAGGTACCGTTGGATGCGAAATTAGCACAGGTGGTGCGGGAATTTGCCGAGCAATACCAGATGGCAGTGATGCCAATTAGTGTTGATGGTGTTATCAATCCCGAGTTACCTAACAGCCAGAAAGACCGAGGACAGGCGGCGAAGATGCAAATCCGCTATTTCCCTGCGCTCTTTTTGGTTGACCCGAGCACGGGCAGCTACCACCCACTGGCTTATGGTTTTATCAGTCAGGATGATTTAGCGAAACTACTGTTAAACCGTGTCACTGATTTTGCGCCGAGGGATTAACGATGAAAACACTATTTGCTTTTTTTGTACTGCTTTTTGTCATCCCCGCTAACGCGGCCGTGATTGACGAAATCGCCGCACTCGAAAAACACAAGGCGGTAGCGACTAGCCTCCAGAATAAACAACAGATAGAACCAAAAGCGAAGCCACAGACCTTTCACTTATCAAACGGAAAGGCACTTAACATCACCCATTGGCAAATCGTGCATTTTATGAAATCCGATTGCCCGTTTTGCCAGCAGTTTAACCCAGTTCTCAGTAGCGTCGCAGAGCAACTTAATATGCCGGTTTTTGTGTACAGTTTTGACGGACTGGGTGATAGCACTTTTAACAACGTATTACCGGTGACCCCCGCAGTGATTGGGGAATTTTTCCCCGAATTACCGCAAGTAACGCCAACAGATTTTATTGTTAACACCCAAACGCTGGTCGCCATTCCGGTTTCGCAAGGCATTATGAGTGCGACTGCGTTTAATAACCGG
>NZ_NHNG01000758.1:0-7628 GCF_002287155.1 Arsenophonus sp. ENCA | reverse complement strand
TTTAGTTTTCTCATTGAAATAGGTACTGTTGGCATAGGTATTCTCTACCCTCATATGGCAAAGAATACAGTTCAACACACCTGTGATAATTAGAATAACATTGATGGAGATCACCGAATAACAAAATGGGCCAAAAGTGATCTCCATCGATGTTATTAAGCGATCTGGTTAAATGTTATTAGCTGATCTCCATCAATGTTATTGGGTGATCTGCATGCATGGTAATATGCAACTCTAGCGTTCGGTTTATCTGGATCTCCCATATCAACCACCGGCAACTTGTTGTTGAGGATCATTTTTCTAACAGCGATTTCCGATTTGCCAAAAAGCTCAGAAAACTTCTCTACGCTGATTGCATCAAGCGGATATTTAACTTCGTAGTCATTCTTAATCATCTGATCCTCAATACTCCAAAGTGCTTCCAGGTACTTCTAAGTCGCTCTAAGTCCTTTAAGTCTCAAAACAGAGCTTGACATCTGTTATGCTTAACACTGGGTGCATTTGCCATGATTTGCCCAGCTTTAGGCTGGGTTTTAGGCTTTTGCTGCATAAACATCTCCTTTAAAGGATATCAAATTAAGGATAATCTCCTCATGGGAATCTTGTCAACTAATTATGCGAAAAAACTTTTAAGTATTAGAAAAATGGAGGGATTAACGCAAATGCGTTTTTCAGCTCTTACAGGAATCTCTCTAAGCATGATAAGGAACTACGAAACCGGACAAAAACCAGCTAGAGCGGAGGTAATGGAAAAGGTATTAAAAACAGAAATGTTTAAAAAATACACAATGTGGTTATTGCATGACGAAGAAATTTCTATGAACGATCAAGTTACAACCACAGTAAGACAGTCTGAAGCAGACATACTAAAAGTAGATAAGGCAACAAAAGATATTTTTATTGAAATACCATCATTACAATCCAGCCTTCATAGTATTATGAATAATATATCAAAACTTAATAATGATGAGTTAACGGAACTATCTACAGTTATTTCTCGAAGAGGAGCTCTGTTCTTGCTAGATCTCTTAGACCCAGAAAATCAAGTACTTTTAAATTTGCGGGAAAGAAAAAACGGGCGGCCCTGCGTCTAGAATCTATGGGCGAGGAGCAGTTCAGAGAGATTTTATCCAAAATTGAAACAAATACAGACTTACCTCAAGAAGAGATAAATGTACTTACAAAAAAAACAGCAGGTTAAGATATCCTCATCTTCAGATAATTATTTGAAGGTGGGAATCTTTCAAAATAATAGTTTATTTAGTTCATCATCTGTCAAACCAGTAGATGCTTTTATAATTTGCCGATCAACACCATTAGCAAATAATTGCCTTGCTAGTTGGCGTATCGCTTCTTGACGGCCTTTTTCTAAGCCCTGCTGCAATCCCTCGTTAACCCCATCCTGTAGGCCTAGCTGGTAGCCTTTTTGTTCGCCGTCTTGCTGGCCTAGCTTGCTTCCGTAAGCTAGCTATTGATTTCACCCTTCACGCTATCCACTTTCCCATGCTTGCACCTAAGCTAACGGATGGTTTGCTTCTCGGTCTCGATTATAGTAGATCGAAGAGGCGAGTGTGTAGATTTAACAACAGGGCTTTAACTGGGGGAAAGTTGTGTGTCAATTTTGTGACAGTGCTTTAGCACATCTACGAATACATAAGGATAAAATTTTATAACTCATAGGATAAGAAAACAAATAAGTATTTGATATAAAAATAAAAAGTAGATGTGCTACGCTGCATGGCATGCAAGAGGTCAGCGGTTCGATCCCGCTTAACTCCACCAAATTTAAATTCCAGCCAATTTAGATGTAATCAATATTAAACCCCATTACTTACTATAAATGCTTGAGTGGCTTAACTAAGTTATCTAGCCCTTCCACTTTGACTGTTAACGTCATTTCCATTAAATAACCTAGTCTTCCTTGAGGAAATTCACCTTTACGTGCAAACCAAAGTAAATATTCTTCGGGTAAATCAATCAAAACCCGTCCTTTGTATTTACCGAATGGCATAACGGTATTAGCAATATCGATCAGATCCTGTTTCTGCATGCAGAATTCCACTATATTATTGGTTAATAGAACCAAACACGGCATTCGTTAATCAAGAATTCCGCTTTACAAACATACTGTCAAATTATCACAAAACTAATCCCGTTATTGCTGCCGATAAGAAACTGACTAGCGTGGAGCCATATAATAATTTTAAGCCAAAGCTAGAAACAACATTTCCCTGCTTTTCATTGAGCACTTTTATTGCTCCTGCAACAATGCCTATTGATGAAAAGTTAGCAAAAGAAACTAAAAAAACCGACAAAATACCTACTGAACGAGGGGATAATTCAGCGGCAATTTGTTTCAAGTATCCCATAGCGACAAATTCATTAGATACTAATTTGGTGGCCATAATACTACCTACTTTAAGTGCATCTTCAGCAGGTATACCCAAGATCCATGCTAATGGATAAAACACATAGCCCAAACAATCCTGAAAGCTTATTCCTATCACTGCACTGAAAATGGCATTAATTCCAGCGATAATCGCAATAAATCCTATCAACATTGCCGCCACAATCAAAGCAACTTTAAAACCAGCCAGAATATATTCGCCTAACATTTCAAAAAAACTTTGTCCATCATGAAGATGACTGACTTGAATATCTTCTTCTTCGTCAACCGAATAGGGATTAATTAATGATAGAATAATGAATGTACTAAACATATTCAGGATCAGCGCCGCAACGACATACTTAGGATCAAGCATTCCCATATAGGCGCCTACAATCGCCATAGAAACCGTCGACATGGCTGTTGCTGCCATCGTATACATACGACGTGGTGACATTCGACTCAATATATCTTTATATGCAATAAAGTTTTCTGACTGACCAAGGATTAATGAACTGACCGCATTAAAAGATTCCAGTTTTCCCATACCATTAACTTTAGCCAGTAATGTTCCTATTATTTTAATAATAAAAGGTAGCACTTTGATATGTTGCAGGATGCCAATTAAAGCTGAAACAAAAATAATTGGACATAATACTTGCAAAAAGAAGGTAGCGAGATTTGCGTCCATCATACCACCAAATACAAAATCAGTTCCTGCTGCGGCATAAATCAATAAATAGTCAAAAAATTTAGCAAATCCAGCCACAAATCCCTGACCAATATCTGAATTGAGGAAGAACCAGGCTAATATTAACTCAATAACTAATAGTTGAAAAACATAGCGAATGCGAATACTAGCACGATCGCTACTGGTTAAAATCGATAACCCACCAATAAGAATAATGGATAAAAGAAAGTGAAAAACGGCAGACATAAATATTTCCAAGTAGGTTTTTAATTTAACAAATAGTTATATTATTTTATGTAATAGAAAATAATCGGGCGTAATTTTAATCACTAAAAACCGTATTAAGTAGGTAATTTAGTGATTTAACTTGCTGATAGCTAATTGATGATGAATAAAACGATTACGAAATCAAAGCAGTCAACATCCTGCGAATTACTACGCCGAAAAACCATAAAAGATTAATGTTCTTGTAGTAACTCCATTAAGTCATCCTCATTAATAATTTTTATTCCTAACTCATTTGCTTTTGCCAATTTAGAACCAGCAGCTTCACCTGCGATCACCAGATCGGTTTTTTTAGAAACACTGGCAGTGACCTTTGCGCCAAGTAATATTAATTTGTCTTTAAGCTCATCACGCGTTAAAGGATTTAATGTACCGGTTAATACTAGTGTTTTGCCGGTAAATGGACTATTGGTTTTCTTAACTGGTATAGCTGGCCAGCTAATACCAATTTCGTTCACTAATTCATTAACAACATCGCGATTATGTTGTTCGTGAAAAAAATTGATAATATGCTTTGCTACTATCTCGCCAACATCGGGTACCTTTTTTAGCGACTCTATATCTGCTGACATGAGTGAAGTTAACGTCGCATAATGTGTCGCCAAATTGCCCGCCGTTGCTTCGCCAACTTCCCGAATACCCAACGCATAAATAAAGCGGGCTAATGTGGTTTGTTTGGATTTATCAAGCGCATTAATTAGATTTTGTGCAGATTTTGGCCCCATACGCTCTAATCTGGCTAAAATATCAGGATTTAAACGGTAAAGATCGGCCGCTGTGGTTACATACTCTTTATCAACCAATTGATCAATAATCTTATCACCCATGCCCTCAATATCCATTGCTCGGCGCGAAACAAAGTGCTTCAAGGCACCCTTACGTTGTGCGGCACAAATTAAACCACCAGTACAACGGATCACAGCCTCACCTTCGATACGTTCAATGGCTGAACCACAAACCGGGCAGTGAATAGGAAACCGAATTTCTCTGCTATCAGTAGAACGTCTTTCAGTAAGCACATTAACAATCTGCGGGATCACATCACCAGCTCTACGAATAACGACGGTATCTCCAATGCGTATACCTAAACGTTCTATCTCATCAGCATTGTGCAATGTTGCATTGCTTACCGTGACTCCTGCAACCTGAACAGGCTCTAATCGGGCAACTGGTGTAATAGCTCCGGTACGTCCTACTTGAAATTCAAGATCATGAAATAAAGTTATCTGTTCTTGAGCAGGAAATTTAAATGCCGTAGCCCAACGAGGAGCTCGAGCAACAAAACCAAGCTCTTCTTGCAGCGACAACGGATCCACTTTAACAACGACACCATCGATATCAAAACCTAAGCCTAAACGCTCTTGCTCAATTTGATGGTAATAGGCTAAAACTTGTTGGCTATTTTGGCAAAGTGCTACCTTATCACTAACGGGTAAGCCCCATTTTTTAAACTGGATTAGACATTGATATTGGCTAGCAGGCAATTGTCCACCCGCTAACAAACCAAAACCATAACAAAAAAAGGCTAATGGCCTTTTGGCAGTAATACGAGGATCTAGCTGACGCAATGAACCTGCTGCGGCATTACGTGGATTGGCAAAAATTTTACCATCATTACGCCGAGCTTCTTCATTCAGTTTTTCAAAACCGCGATGAGTCATAAAAACTTCACCACGAATTTCAATACGGGCAGGAATATTATCGCCGGTTAAACGGAGCGGAATTGCTCGAATGGTACGAATATTAGCCGTAATATTTTCGCCTGTTGTACCATCACCACGCGTCGCAGCCTGCACCAGTTCGCCATGTTCATATAACAGGCTAACCGCCAAACCATCTAATTTAAGTTCACAACAAAATGTCAACTGGCTATTATTTTTTAAACGATCATGTACTCGTTTATCAAAGGCTAAATAACTCTCTTCATCAAAGACGTTATCTAATGACAGCATCGGTATTTCATGGCGTACCTGCTCAAAAGCCGTTAATGGCGCAGCACCAACCCGTTGTGTTGGCGAATCAGCAGTAATCCATTCTGTATGCTCAGCCTCCAATTTTTTCAATTCCTGCATCATCCGATCATATTCTGCATCGGGTATTTCAGGCGTATCTAATACATGATAAAGATATTCATGATGCCGTAATTGCTGTTTAAGCCGAGCAAGATAATTTTGTTGTTCTTTCATTATTCACCATACAACTAAAGACAAAACCCCCCGCTATCACGGGGGTCGATTACTAATCATCTAATATTTAAGTTAATGCTTTTCTAATTCGGCTATGATATTCCTCTATCATTTGGGGTGTCAGCATTTTGCGATCCTCATCAAGCACGACACCACCAACATCAGCCGCAATACGTTGTGCTGCTTGCAACATCAATTTGAAGTTTTGTGCTGAGTCACCATATGAAGGTACCATCATAAATATAGATATACCCGGAGTGGTGAAATCAGACATGGCCTCTGGCTCAAAAGAACCGGGTTTCACCATATTGGCTAAGCTAAATAAAATCTGCCCAGAACCAGAAGGATCAACATGACGATGAAAGATCTGCCTTTCACCAAACTGAAAACCCGATTGAAAAATACTTTGTAACAACAGATCACCGCCTAAAACTTGACCTTGCAGTGCCGCAACATGTAAAACAACAACAATATCCTTTTTATCAGCTTCATCAGCTAAGTTACTTTGTTGTTTTTCACCATCTGGATGTTCAACTCCACCAACAGCCCGTTGGCTGCTTTCTGCTGTGTTTGCTACGAAAGCGTCTTCCCTTTCTTCACTATTAATTGAACTTAGCGCAGGCTCAGAAATCTCAAGTTCAAGCTGTTTAGTCTGAACGCTCTTTTCTTGCTTAGCACGAGATCCAATTTCTACTTCAGTATCAGCTAGATGTGGATCATCGTTAGGTGTTTTCACTACCTTAGATGATTCAGATTTTCGGGAAGCAAATTGTTCATTTGCCTTCTGACTCGTCAATTTAGATGCTGATTGTTGTGCCTCCATCATTTTATCGCCAAGGGATGGATCGCCTGCACTCTCAGGTGTATCCTGATTAGGTTGTTTACGGCGCTTCATAGGGCGATCTTTAAATAGCTTCGAAAGCTCTTTACCACTTGTCCAAAAGCCATGTAACAGTAAAGCTATTATAGCTATCGCACCAACGACCACTAATATTAGACGCAAATCCTGCATCGCTCTATCTCTGTTGTTTGAAAAAATAATCGCCACCATGGCGGTATCATTATATTAAGAGTATTTGCCAATAACGTTAAGTGCAACCCTCTACATAATTTTCTTACAAAAAGTTAGATATTTATTCTTTTTTCGCTGTTTTTTTAGCCAACAAAAGACTAGCCAGCTAAAAATCCTATCTATATGATACAAGATCAAACCTAAAGGAGATAATATGAAGTATGATTAATTCAATAAAATCACTAAAAACTGCGAATGGTTTCTATTATTTTGCTCAGGGATGGCAGCTAGTTACTCGTCCAGGAATAAGAGGTTTTGTTATCTTACCCTTATTAGCAAATATTATTTTACTCGGTAGTGCCTTTTGGTGGCTTTATAGCAAATTAGGCGATTGGATCCAAACATTACTTTCTTATGTTCCCAGTTGGATGCAGTGGTTAAGTTATCTAATACGGCCTATTGCGGTGATCTCTATTTTACTTATATTTGGCTACTTCTTTAGTACTATCGCCAATTTTATTGCTTCTCCTTTTAATGGCTGGTTAGCTGAAAAATTGGAAGCCGAATTAACAGGAACTCCCGCGCCCGATACCAGTTTTGCGGTACTTATTGCCGACATACCGCGGATCTTAGCGCGCGAAGTAACAAAATTATATTACTACCTTATTCGTGTTATTCCATTGCTGATCCTGTTTTTCATTCCCGGTATTGCTCAGACAATCGCACCAATTTTATGGTTTTTATTTGGTGCCTGGATGATGGCAATTCAATATTGTGATTATCCTTTTGATAACCATAAAGTAAAATTTGATCAAATGAAGTTGGCACTTGCCAATAATCGAACAACCAGTATCCAGTTTGGTGCAATAGTCAATTTGCTGACGATGATCCCTATTATCAATCTAGTTATCATGCCCGTCGCAATCTGTGGTGCAACAGCATGCGCCAATTCCCAAACGAAATGCAACAAAGTAAATCCTTGGTCATACATAGATAAAATTACTGTAATGACCCCATAAGAGATACTGTTGTATGAAGGGAAAACATTTGAACTTACATGAGCGTTTT
>NZ_NHNG01000056.1:0-609 GCF_002287155.1 Arsenophonus sp. ENCA | reverse complement strand
ATAGTAACAAACAAAGAGAATCCCACCCGTGAATACGTCAAATCTATCATGGATGCCCGTTGGTCTGTTGAAGTTTATCATCGAGAAGTTAAACAAAATTGTGGTATTGAACGCTGTCAGGCTCGCACGAGCCGAGCGCAAAGAAATCATATTTTTCTCGCTATTTCTGCGTGGTTTGAACAACATAAACGTTGTATATCTGAAAAAATAACCCTTTATCAACAAAATTGGGACGTAATCAAAAATGCTATTGCTGAGCACATCCGTGTTTTATTAGCGTACCCAAATTAGTTTTGTGCGAAACTCGTGTAAAAAAGAAGTATAAATTTAAAAACAAGAAAAAATCAGGATGTTCATATTTTGTCCGGTTATCCATGCATTAAAGATATCTATAAAATATTCTTGCAAGTAAGCAGTAAACTAGTTGCTGAATAGAGACTTGCATTTTTTGTCACGCTATTGAGAATAAAAAGAGGTTTAACTTAGAGAATAAAGGTTTGAAATGATCAACAAAGAGCGGCTGTTACGAGATAATCGTTTATGTAAAGCAATCATTGGATTATCAGTCGAAGAATTGAAAAATTTAGCCGCTGAATTTTCAGCTTGTTA
>NZ_NHNG01000070.1:0-609 GCF_002287155.1 Arsenophonus sp. ENCA | reverse complement strand
TATTTTGAGATAACAGGGGTTTCAAAAGAAGGCGTTGTTAGCCTGATAAATCGGGAAAATAATCAGGAGAAATACCTGTCACCGCTTGAAGTGAATCCTGCCGTCGTCGCACTCTTTGAAGACAAAAAGCGTGTTGCTTAATAGTGAAATAAGGGTGTTTCGGTGATTGAAGTAAATTTTACGCTGTTCTGAGATGGAAATTCCAAAGACCTGCGCTAAGGAGTAAGAAGGTATCATCAATAAAGGGTCTACGATTCCGTAAAATTTGGGTCATGCAACCGAGGCGCTTGATACCCGCGATGGCGTGTTCAACTGTAATACGGATGCCCGAGATTATTTTATTTTCTTGTTTTTGTTCAGGCGATAAAGGTCTTTTTCGAGTTCCTTTTTTTGGGATTTGTGTATTAGGATGCTGTTTATCTATACCTTGAAAACCGGTATCTGCCCAGATGGTTACCTCAGGAGGAATATGGCGAATTATATGTATTAGTCTTAACTTAATCTGACAATTCTGATTTAAAAAAGAAAGTTACCGGTTTTAATTAACATCATTAGATAATTAAATAAAAGGTAATTTTATGTATCAAACAAATAATCCTATCATCAAAC
>NZ_NHNG01000764.1:0-7666 GCF_002287155.1 Arsenophonus sp. ENCA | reverse complement strand
GTAAAGGCCATCGAAACAAACCGTTGTCCAAGACTCAGCAAGGGCGAAACCACAGGATTGCAAAGACTAGGGCACGGGTTGAACATGCATTTGCGGCGATGGAACAAATGGGTAGAAAACTGATCCGCACCATTGGACAGGTGCGCGCTAATTTTGCCATGACGATGATGGCAGCATGTTACAACCTAAAGCGGTTGGCGTACTTCCAGAGCGCGTGCATCGTGGCTTTCTGACGCCCAGAATGGGTCAAATGGCCCTAGCCAGGGCAATGTGCGATAGAATCAGTAACGTGATAATCAAAAAAAATCTAATTATTTAGAATGAAAGCCAAGGGTTAATTGAAAATCTTGAGTTTTTCGAGGTGCCCTAAATTATACTATACTCGATAAATTGATTAACTAGGATTGAAACATGCTGTTTACATTAAAAAAATACATTAGTGCGCTTTTAATGCCATTACCTCTCCTTATTTTAATTAGCTTTATCGGATTATTACTACTTTGGTTCACTCATTGGCAAAAAAGTGGCAAATGTTTAGTCTCTTTTAGTTGGTTAACTATTTTGTTACTAAGTCTACAACCTATTGCTGATAAATTACTACTATCGTCAGAAGGTGTGTTTAACAAACGCTATGAACTTTTGCACCCTAAAGAAGAAAACATCCAATATATCGTTGTACTTGGAGGGGGATTTACTTACAACCCTGATTGGCCGCCAAGCGCTAACCTTATTAATAATAGCCTGGCTAGAGTGACGGAAGGAATTCGACTTTATTCTCAATATCCAAGGGCTAAATTAATTTTTACTGGCGGGCGCGGTAACAATTTAATCAGTAATGCTGAAGTGGCAGAAAAAGTCGCACTATCGTTAGGGGTACCAGAAACAGCCATAATTACCTTAAGCACCCCCAGAGATACCCAAGAAGAAGCCTTCGAAGTAGAAAAAATCGTTGGCCAGCAACCTTTTCTATTGGTGACTTCAGCTAACCATATGGCACGCGCTGAACGTTTCTTTATAGCTAGAAATATGCATCCCATTACAGCACCCGCCAACCAACTTGCCATTACCTCACCATTACAGCCCTGGGAAAAATTTTTCCCATCGATTTACTTTTTTTCCCACTCAGAACGCGCTTGGTATGAATTTATTGGCTCAATATGGCAGTCAATAAAAATTGACAATACCCAACCTCTAATGCTCAGTTCCAATGTAGTGGAATAGATAGCTTTTTATAATTGGTGGCATCAGAATAACTTTAACTAGGGAAAAATGCTTTCCGAACAGCATCGAGATCCTGCTGATTATCAACCCCTGGCCCTGATGTTTTAACTGCCAGGGCTACATGAATTTTTTCGCCGTACCACAGTACACGTAGCTGCTCAAGCATTTCTATCGTCTCTAACGGACTTATCGACCATTGGATATAACGACGAATAAAACCGGCCCGATAAGCATAAATACCGATATGACGCAAAAAATGCTGGCCAATTTCCATTTTGCTAACGGCAAAGCGATCACGTTCCCAGGGAATAGCCGCTCTGGAAAAATATAAGGCATTGCTCTGTTTATCCGTCACGACTTTTACAATAGCCGGATCAAATACTTCCTGTGGATCGTTTATCGGTGCCGCTAATGTTGCCATGCCGACGTTATTTAGCATCAGATTACTAGCTAATTGATTAATTATTTCTGGTGGGATTAAAGGTTCGTCACCTTGCACATTGATAATAATTTCATCGTCAGAGAATTTATATTTTTCAATAACTTCTGCTAATCTTTCAGTGCCTGATTGGTGGTCAACGTTGGTCATGCAAACTTCTCCATTGGCCGCTTGCACCACATCAAATACAGCCTGATGATCAGTCGCCACAATAACTCGCGTCGCATCTGACATTAGCGCTCTTTCCATTACTCTAATAATCATAGGTTTGCCATGAATATCAGCTAACGGTTTGCCCGGTAAGCGATTAGAAGCAAAACGCGCCGGAATAATAACTGTAAACATGTTACTTTTCTTCATCTAAAGGCAACTCACGAGCTTCTTCTTTTAATAATACCGGTATGTTATTACGCACAGGATAAGCTAGATGATCAAATTTACAGATAAGCTCTAAATTTTGTTTATCATAGACTAGTTTGCCATGACAAATAGGACAGGCAATGATATCAAGTAGACGGTGATCCATATATTCCTCATCAAAAACGTAATTTAAGATGAAACCAGAATAGCATAAGCATGCATCACCGTTAACTTTAATATCTGCTCTAATGTGTATTTGTCAGTAATCTGACAAATTGGTAGTTAACATTAGGTTAAAATTCATAAGCGATAACATCAGCGGCAGCAATGCCATAAGCGTTACGCGTAACTGAAAATTCAACACACTGGCCTTCTTTAAACCATTTATTTTTAGTGTTCGCAATAGCTCGACGATTAACATAGATATCTTGACCGCCATTGACTGGGGAGATAAATCCATAGCCTTCTTTTACATCAAACCATTTTACGCGACCCATTTGTAATTGTAATGTCATAATAAAACTCCTTTTGTTCACTAGGTGACAAAATTTCATTTTCTCCTAGTGCTCCCTACTCTTTTATTAAGCTTTCGATAGAAACCCCATTTTTTCTTTCACCAAATACCCTTAATGTCAGAGTAGTATTATTATATTAAAAAAACACCAACTCAGTAGTGTCTGTTGCTATTTAGGATCTGTTTAAACATCAAACAACATAACATATGCCAAATTATTCATTACTAGAGTTTATCAATCAGACTTGATACTAAATAAAATTAAAGGATTTTTTATTAATGAAATAATAGCTGGCGTGGTATAATTGAAATGAAGTCACTACATTCCTAACTAGATTCGACTTATAGATAACATGATAATGTTATTATTTCAAGCATTTTTACCAGACTTGACCAATTCACTAATCGCAGAAAGGGTTTTTCCTGCACCAGGCTGTGCAAGTTGGGCATTTACTGGCAGATACCACCAATTTAATTGAGCAAAATGAAAACATTTCACTGCGTCCTTTTCAGTCATTAATAATGTTTGATGTTCAGTCACTAAGGTTGTTAGTTTAGAAAACTCATAACACTGGTGATCAGCGAAAGCGTGTGTTGCAATTAATGGCACTCCCTTTCGTTCAAGACTTGAAAAAAAACGTGCTGGGTGCCCAATTCCTGCAATGGCAACAACTTGCTCCAACTCACAGACTGAGCGTTTTTCACCGGTCAACATATTGATAGCAATATCGCCTGTTAACTGCATGGCAATCTCCCCATACTTAGCGATACCACCATTAGTAATAACAGCATTAACGGTATTCAAACGATATTGACATTCTCGTAATAGACCAGCAGGCAGCAACCAACCATTGCCAAAACGACGGATACCGTCGATAACAACGATCTCAAAATCCCTTTGTAGTGCATAATGCTGAAGACCATCATCAGCAATAATAACATCCAGTTTTTGTTGCTTTAGTAGCATTTTAACTGCGTCTACTCGTTTAGGGGCAATTGCCACTGGCACACCAGTTCGCCGATAAATTAACGCAGGTTCATCGCCGGTTTCTTTTATTGATATACTTTCATTAACCAATAGCGGATAAGAAGTTGCTTTACCGCCATATCCACGGGATACAACACCAACGCGATAACCTCGTGATAAAAGCTGCTCAACTAACCAAATAACAACCGGCGTTTTACCATTACCGCCAACAGTCAAATTACCCACAACGATAATAGGTATCGGCGCTTTCCAACTAGAGAAAATTGCCAAATGATAGCCAAGGCGTCTAAATCCAATAATCATGCCATATAATATCGACAACGGTAGTAGCAAAAGATATAGCCACGAACTACCTAACCATATTTTATCAATCATTGTTTAAATTGCATGCTATAAAGTTGAGCATATGCCCCATCGCACTTAAGTAGTGTTTGATGGGTACCTCGTTCAATAATTTTACCATCCTGAATAACTAAAATTTCATCTGCATTTTCTATTGTCGAAAGACGATGGGCAATAATAATCGAAGTCCGATTTTTCTGTAATTCGTCCAATGCTGCCTGAATCGCCCTCTCTGACTCAGTATCAAGCGCAGATGTAGCTTCATCAAGAATTAATATAGATGAGTTATGTAATAAAGCACGCGCAATCGCAATTCGTTGGCGCTGCCCACCAGAGAGCATTACACCATTTTCACCAATAACGGTATCTAGTCCATTATCCAGTTTTTGAATAAAGTCCATCGCATAAGCCATTTTAGCGGCTTTTTCGATCGCTTTTCGGCTGAAACGACCATCGGTTGCGTAAGCAATATTATTGGCAATAGTATCGTTAAAAAGATAAACATGCTGGCAAACGAGTGCAACTTGACTACGTAGAGAGCTTAAAGTGTATTCACGTAAATCATGATCATCAAGCAGTATTTGACCTTCATTAACCTCATAAAAGCGGGTAATTAGATTCGCGATAGTTGATTTTCCTGAACCTGATCGTCCAACTAAGGCAATGGATTTTCCTGCCTGAATTTTAAAACAGATATCATGTAATGCAGGATGCTCTTTTGTTGCATACTTAAAGGTAACATGTTTAAACTCTATTTCACCTTTCGCTTTTTTTAAGGTTAATTTACCCTCGTCTTTTTCCTGCTCCATATCTAAAATGGTAAACAATGTCTGGCATGCGGCCATACCTCTTTGAAATTGTGCATTAACATTTGTTAATGACTTTAATGGGCGCATCAGTGCAAACATGGATGAAAAAACCACACCGATAGTGCCTGCTGTTAATGTTTGCATAACTTCAGGAAAACTCGCAATATAAAGAGTGAATGCTAATGCTAAAGAGGCTATCAGTTGGATAATAGGATCAGAGATAGAAGATGCCGTCACCATTTTCATCATTTGCCGACGCATATGATTACTTACCTTGCTAAAACGCTCAGTTTCAACTTTTTGCCCACCAAAAATCAAAACTTCCTTATGGCCTTTTAACATCTGTTCCGCACTAGCAGTTACTTGTCCCATGCCAGTTTGCATACTTTTACTAATATTCCTAAAGTGCTTAGAAACCGAGCGAATAGTTAACGCAACAATAGGAGCAATAACAATTAATATTAGTGAAAGATGCCAACTGTAATAAAACATCAGCCCAAACAGACCGATAATGTAAGCGCTTTCTCGAACAATAGTGATTAAAGCGCTAGAGGAAGATGAAGCGACTTGCTCAGAATCATACGTTATGCGGGAAAGTAAAGTTCCTGTCGACTGCTGATCAAAAAAAGAAACCGGCATTCCCATCATATGGCCAAACAAACGCCTACGCATATTCATTACGACTTTACCAGAAACCCAGGCAATACAATAATTGGAGATAAAACTCGATATCCCTCTTATCAGCATTAGCCCCAATATAGCAATCGGTAACCATTTTAATGTGCTGTTATCAGCTTTACCGAAACCTTCATCAAGCAAAGGTTTTAATAAGGAGATCATGAATGCATCACCGGCAGCGTTAATAATTAACGCAACAGCAGCTACACTTAATCCCAGTTTAAATGGCAAAATTATAGGCCATAGTCGGCGAAATGTTTGCCATGTAGAAAGATCTTTATCATTCATTATCATTGTCTTATTAAATACCCATAAAATAAGCCGTTTATTTTACTTGAGAAATCTCTAAATACCAAACTGCTGATTATACCAGCGAGGATAAACTTCTTGTCTATAACGCATTATTTCAACTTTATCAAAATAGAACTGCGCTATAATTTGCCCTGATTCCGCTGTACTCAGCCAATTTGTCCCTATATTCTCATATCGTTGGCGTACTTTATCAGAAGGTAAACGCCAACGGCTATAACGTGCAACAGAAGTAAGTGCATATTGCGGTTTAATTGCTTGAATAAACGCCATCGTCGACGAAGTATTACTACCATGATGAGGAACTTGTAATAAATTAGCCGGCAAATTTGCTATTGCTAGACGCACGAGTTCTTTCTCCGCTGTTTTTTCAATATCGCCAGATAGAATAACCGAATGATAGCCATCACTAATTTTTACTACACACGATTCATTATTATGTGATCTTTTTTGATCAACTATTGGCCATAATACTTCAAAATGTAATTTCTGCCATTGCCAATAAATACCTCGATGGCATGGAAAATGATTTTTTTTATCAAAGTGACTTCTGATTTTTAATCCAGGATAGGTTAATAATAAACTCGCTACCCCACCAGTGTGATCGATATGATTATGACTAAGTATAATACCTTCAGGTGTTAAACGATGATATCGTAAATAAGGCAAAATAGTACTATTAGCAATACTGTTTTTCTTCCATGAAATACTGGTGTCATAAATTAACACTTTTCCCTGTCGCTCAATAATAATTGCTAATCCATGCCCCACATCTAACATAATCAATCGCCAAAGAACCAAATCGCTTTGTTTCATGGTCGTGATTGACCAATAAATTAACATTATTATCAGCAATTTATACTGCACAAACCAACTAAACTGCCAACATAAAATAATAAGCCAACTAAACCCAGTTATGATAATTGGAAGATGGCCAGTATCAAGCCAGTAACGCTCAATATGAGCCAGGGGCCATAATGCTAAACTAATGCTTTTATCGATTATACTAAATAATAAATTTTGTCCTGCGTACCAAAAAATACAAATATATGAAACCATAATTAACGGTATGGTTATAAATGAAATAATTGGCACAGCCCATAAATTAGCAAAAATACTAGTAATATTAACTCCTTGAAATAAAACCAATTGAATAGGAATTAATAGAATCAGCATACCTAATTGCAAATGAACCAATTTAACTATCCAATTAAGCCAACTGGGTTGAAACTGTACACTCAATTTGACAAACGAAAACCAAAATATTAATGCCGCAACCGCAAAACTCGAAAGCCAAAAGCTATCAGAAAGTATCGCAAGAGGTTCAAACACTAAAATTAAAGTAATACTCCACAATGCACATTGCCAGGGGAAACAAACAAAATTTTGTTGCCGAATATAAAGCCATAACGATAAGGCAAATATAGCCCGCTGTGCAGGTATCGCCCAACCAGACAACCAAACATAACCTAAAGCAAAGCACCAACCCACTAACATCGGTATACGAAGCTCGATAAAACAAATGGGTAATAAAAACTGAATCAAACGATATAGCCAAAAACCAAAAAAATAAGCCATGCCAATATGTAAACCTGAGATAGCCATCAAATGCGCAATACCGGTTCGTTGCAATTATTGCCTTAATACGGGTTCTAATAATCCACGTTCCCCAAACGTTAAAGCATAAATCACCGCCTGGTTATGATATTTACTGATAACATTAACTGATGCTGCAATTACCTTTTGCCTTAAAGAACAGTGTTTATTCAATAAGCGTGTTGTTTAATAGTGAAATAAGGGTGTTTCGGTGATTGAAGTAAATTTTACGCTGTTCTGAGATGGAAATTCCAAAGACCTGCGCTAAGGAGTAAGAAGGTATCATCAATAAAGGGTCTACGATTCCGTAAAATTTGGGTCATGCAACCGAGGCGCTTGATACCCGCGATGGCGTGTTCAACTGTAATACGGATGCCCGAGATTATTTTATTTTCTTGTTTTTGTTCAGG
>NZ_NHNG01000648.1:0-1909 GCF_002287155.1 Arsenophonus sp. ENCA | reverse complement strand
TATCAAAGCTTCTAACATTCATATTAACAATGTTAAATCTTTCTGAAACTACCTTAAAGACATCCTCTCTTGATACACCAAGAGATAACATTTCTTCCACTTCTGGCAGCATCATCTGGATGGCGCCTCTAATGCTTTTGGGCTTCATATCAGCCTCTTTAAAATGAAGTAATTTTGATGTAAAAATGACAAAAAAGTCATCATTAGATGTAATAATGATGTATAAAAGGCGTATTGTCAAGCATGACCGTTGTAAAAATGACGTATTTTTGATGTGTAGCCATTTTTACCCCCAAGAACCCCGTGTAGCGGCGGGCGTAGCGTCGAAAAATGGCACATTTTAGGACGCTACGCCTATCCTGCATCGTGTGTTTTTTATGGTTATTTGTGTGTTGGATTTTAAGGCGTTATTTTTCTGGGTTATTTCGCTTCTTTAGGGTAAACTCATGGTGTTCTCCAGCGAGTAATTGTAATAACATATACTCGCTATTGGTGATCTTTCTATGCTGAATACTACTTTTAGGCAACTCTTTACGTTGCCAATAATTCAATGATATTCCGAATAGCATAGCTATCTCTTTCTGAGTTAATCCGGTTTTTACACGCAGAGATTTTATTTCTTCTGCGCTGGGTGAGCTATCATCCATTTTCTATTTTCCTTGCTATTTTATTTATTATATTTTTAAAAATATTCTTTTCTTCATAAAGCAAAGAAGAAGGTAATACATCATAACTTATTTTGTCAAAATCACTTATTCTGATATTAGTACTGAACACAATCTTTCTTGTTGTAGACTTATTTGGATCAGCCACTTTACGTTTCGATCTTATTTTAATTTTCTTTTCAAGAAGTAAATCATAGCCATCTTCTTTTTTTTTACAGGTTACACAATAATTTTTACTTCCTATTCCGACTCTATCGTATAAGGTAGGTAATTCTTTTCCTTTTATCATTATAAGTAACCTTTCATATTGTGATTATGTGAAAACAAACTTTATATTGTGATTATGTGAAAACAAACTTTAAAAAATTTAAACACCATATCGCTTTAACTCTCTTTTGTCTTCGACCATTTAACAATTACGGTCGCTGATAGTTCGTAACAGGCATGACTCGCACAGCTCGTCACGCCTGAAAAACGCTGTGCAGGGCGCGCAAGCGCAGTTCCGGGGGATATAATCGTTTAGCAGTTCGCTACGCTCACGTATCGGCGCGTATAGCCCTTTGTATTCTTCTATCACCATTTTTCGCGCCTTTCATGCCCTTACGGGCATCTTAACATTAGAAGATGGTTAGCGTCTTTTGACGATAGCCAGCCACCAATGATGACTGGCGTAAATAGGATTTATAACGTAGATACAAACCCAACAATTTTAACTAGCTGCTCGGTAGTGAGTTTATAGAGCTTGAGGTTATATCCGTCATAACCTTCTTTTACTCTGCCACGAACACCACTTGAGGCTACCATACCCGTAATGGCATTATGATAAGATTCTAACTTGACTTGCTGCGCTAGCATTCCTTTTAAAATTCTTTTTTGTTCTTTTTTCTCCTCTTCTTTCTGGTGATACTCGTTAGCTTTGCTGATTTCATCAACAGCGGTAATTAATATTTTTCGTTTAATATCTTGCGCTATTGCGCTCGCATTTCTTGTAAGTGAAACAGAGCATTTTGCTAATTTACTATAGCGGTAGTGATAGTAATCAACACTGCCATAAATCATGATCCGGTCTTTTTCCTTTTTAGCAACAATAGAGTAATTCTTTAGAATTGGATTCATCAATTTTATACAGTGTTTTTCATCCTGATGTAGTTTATTTATTCGCCATCCATTACCCAGAAAGCCACAAATACGCTCAAAAAGGGGTAAATATGCTGATTTAAATGTTTTTGTATTATTCATTTTGC
>NZ_NHNG01000190.1:0-7693 GCF_002287155.1 Arsenophonus sp. ENCA | reverse complement strand
AGCACCCACGACAGTCAGCATTTCGAAAGGGTCATTGACAAGGCCAACACCAATCGCAATATCTACGCCGACCGAGGCTATCCCTCTGCGGAGCGGGAAGCTTGGCTGAAGGCAAACGGCTATAGGAGCCAGATTCAGCGTAAAGGCCATCGAAACAAACCGTTGTCCAAGACTCAGCAAGGGCGAAACCACAGGATTGCAAAGACTAGGGCACGGGTTGAACATGCATTTGCGGCGATGGAACAAATGGGTAGAAAACTGATCCGCACCATTGGACAGGTGCGCGCTAATTTTGCCATGACGATGATGGCAGCATGTTACAACCTAAAGCGGTTGGCGTACTTCCAGAGCGCGTGCATCGTGGCTTTCTGACGCCCAGAATGGGTCAAATGGCCCTAGCCAGGGCAATGTGCGATAGAATCAGTAGCGTGATAATCAAAAAAAATCTAATTATTTAGAATGAAAGCCAAGGGTTAATTGAAAATCTTGAGTTTTTCGAGGTGCCCTGAAGTGTATTAATTGAATTCTATTAAGTTAAGTAGATGGTTAATTATTAAAGATATGGAATAATTTTAATATTAAATTATTAACTAAAATACTGGCAGAATTAAACGGCTATGGGATAACTAAATAGCTAATAATGTATACAATAGTTATGAAAAAAATCACTTTAGCCTATTTGGCTATGATATAGATTGGTTACAATATGATGGCCGCTACAGGAGTGATTATACAGATAATCAATAAAGTCGTAGTATTAATATTTACTGCTTCGCTGTGATTGGCCAGCGATTTTTGTTAGTTTTTTCTTATAACTATTTTTTTTTATTTAATTAGTAGCATTGAAATGAATTTATTAAATTTTATCACGACTGTGAGTTAATAATTGCACAAGAATGACGATGATTCGCTATAATCCCATCAAGGGCTAATTATTCATGTCATATTGGGAGATTATTATGCGCTGGCGGGATCATCGCAAGAGCGATAATGTTGAAGACAGACGGAATCAATCGGGTAGAATGGGATCACCTTTTGGTGGCGGTGGTATGCGATTGCCGTTACGTGGAAAAAGTGGTTTATTCATTTTAGTGGTTGTTCTCGTTGCCGGCTATTATGGTATCGATTTAACCAGCTTTATCACCGGCGGATCGAGCATTAACTCCTCTCACCAAGCAAATTACCAACCGATCAGTGCCAAAGATCAACAATTAGCTGATTTTACCTCAGTTATATTAGCGTCAACTGAAGACGTCTGGCAAAAAGAGTTTAGTCGCTTGGGACGTAGTTATACTTATCCTAAATTAGTACTTTATCGAGGTTATACTACCACGGCTTGTGGTACTGGTCAGGCAATTATGGGGCCATTTTATTGTCCTGCTGATCAAAAAGTTTATATTGATCTGTCATTTTATGAAGAGATGAAAAATAAGCTTGGGGCAGGTGGTGATTTTGCCCAAGGCTATGTTGTGGCACATGAAGTAGGTCATCATGTTCAACATTTATTAGGCATTGATCAAAAAGTTAGAGAGGCTCAACAAAGTATGAGTCGTACTGACGCGAATAAACTTTCGGTTAAGCTTGAACTGCAAGCTGACTGTTTTGCTGGTGTTTGGGGCAATAAAATGGATGAGCAAGGTCTGCTAGAAGAAGGCGATTTACAACAAGCATTAGCGGCGGCCCAGGCAATCGGTGATGATCGTTTACAGCAACAAAGCCAAGGACGTATTGTACCCGATAGTTTTACCCATGGTACCTCTGAGCAGCGTTATACTTGGTTTAAAAAAGGCTATGATAGCGGGGACTTTAAAAGTTGTAATACTTTTGGCGCACTATAGCGCGATAAAAGTTACCTCGAGTTAGCACAATTTTAGCGGCTAATAGGCTCTATTATTTATTTTGATCAGTCATGATTTATTGATAGGATAAATTAATTATATATTTTTATTGGTAAATAATTTTATGGGTAATTTTGATCCAACATTACTTATTTTATTAGTGTTGGCTGGCTTAGGAATAATTAGTCATAACATGACGGTGGCATTGGCAATGCTATTTTTGTTAGTTGTTCGCATTACGCCGCTTAATAATTTTTTCCCTTGGGTTGAAAAATATGGCTTAACCATCGGTATTTTGATTTTAACTATTGGTGTAATGGCCCCTATCGCCAGTGGCAAGATCTCGCCACAAGATGTTATTAACTCTTTTTTTAACAGGAAATCGTTATTGGCAATTGTGATTGGCATTTTGGTCTCTTGGCTTGGCAGTAGAGGCGTCTCTTTGATGTCTAATCAACCGCCCACAGTTGCCGGATTATTGGTTGGCACAGTGATAGGCGTTGCTGTTTTCCGCGGTGTTCCAGTTGGTCCATTAATAGCAGCAGGTCTTCTCTCGCTACTGATTGGCAAGTTTTAGTGACTATTGCAAGCCTGATTAATTTACAATCTCAGTTGCGCATTCAGGGGCAACGCCGCTTACTCGTGCTAAGCGGTAATAGCAAATGGATCATTGAGCAACTATTTGCGCTTAGACAAGGGATGATTGGCGACTGGCCAATCATTTCACCACATTGGCCTGATGCTATACTGCCACAAAATGCGGGGTCACTATTAGGACAAGAGTTCTCACATGGCGTTTTTGATGCCACTAAAGGTTTTCATACAGAAGCATTGCTGATGTTGGCAGGGACATTAAAAGCGGGTAGTTATCTCATTCTTTGCCTGCCTGAGTGGGGGACTTGGTCTCAACAGCCTGATCAAGATAGTCAACGCTGGAATGAAGTGGCGTCGACAATAGCAGTGCCAAATTTTGTCTGTTGGTTGAAGTATCATCTACAGTATGATGCTAATGTTTTGCTGTGGTGTGAAGGTAAACCTTTTACCGCTGACAAGCTACCACAATTAACTGCCTGGCATCAGCCGAATGGACAAACAACGATTGAACAACAAAAAATTTTGCAGCTTCTGCTGACTGGTAAGGAGGGGGTTTGGGCATTAGTTGCCCCTCGTGGCCGTGGAAAATCTGCGTTAGCAGGTATGTTGATTGAACGTTGGCAGGGGGAATGTTGGGTTTGTGCGCCAGCAAAATCAGCGTCAATGGTATTAACGCACTATACCGACAAAAAAATTCGCTATTGGTCAATTGACCATTTATTGGCTGATTGTCGATTACAAAAAAACTACAAGGTTGATTGGTTAATTATTGATGAAGCGGCGATGATCCCGATTGCGCAACTAAATCAATTAACGCACTATTTCCCACGTTTACTCTTTACTACCACTGTTGATGGCTATGAAGGCACAGGGCGCGGATTTTTGCTAAAACTTTGTGCGCAATTAGCGCAATGTCACATTCTAACTTTAACCACGCCGATCCGCTGGGCATCAAATGATCCGTTGGAGAATTGGTTAAATAATAGCTTGTTATTAAAAGAATATTTACCAAAATCAACGACGCTAGCTAAATTAAATAACCAACACATGGTGTTGTTACCTATATCGCCGTCTTTATTAATTGAAAAACCAAAATTATTATCAGCAATATATAGTTTGCTGACTAATGCGCATTATCGTACCTCACCGCTTGATTTAAGACGATTATTGGATGCGCAAGGGATGCATTTATTGGTTGCACAGCAAAAGGAAAATTTGTTAGCTGTGTTATGGTTAGTGGATGAAGGTGGATTATCCGCGTCGCTTGCCCATGAGGTATGGGCTGGACGGCGTCGACCTAGAGGTAATTTAGTTGCTCAATCTTTAGCTGCACATAGCTATTTTCCGCAAGCGGCACAAATGAATTCTCAGCGAATTAGCCGTATAACCGTTGCTGCAGCTTTTCGTCGTCAGGGAGTGGCAACAAAATTACTCCGTTTTTATAAGCAGCAGGCGATGGAAGAGAGGAAAGATTTTCTTTCTGTCAGCTTTGGCTATTGTGAGCAGTTGCAGTCATTATGGCAGCAAAATGGTTTTCATTTGGTCAGAGTTGGCAGCCGTAAAGAAGCGACTAGTGGATATTATACCGCTATGGCGGTATTGCCTTTATCAACAGCGGCTAAACAATTGGTGTCACGGGCGCAATATTTGTTAAAGCGAGACGCTTTTTATATCAATCAGCTAACCGGTTTAGCGCTAACAGCAATTAGCGATGATAAATTAAATGATGAAGATTGGCAGGTTTTGGCAGGTTTTGCTTATGGTAATAGAAGTTTTTCAACTAGCTATCCAGCAATCCGACGGTTATTAATTCAATCGTCACTGGCTTTAACAGCGACTAGAATTCACTGTGAACATAATTTATCTATTGAGATATGCTGTCAGCAGTTAAAATTGACAGGTCAAAAAATGTGGTTAAAACAGGTACGCAACGATATTGCTGCAGCATTATCAAAATTGGACTGGCAGCGAGCAGAAAAACTTAAATCATGGGTTAATGCTTCTTTTGCTTAGGCAAGTCATCTTCGTCATCCCATTTGTCGTTAAAATCACGGTGAGGAGGAAGTTTGGGTTTGTTATCTAAAAAACGTTTAGGATCGATTTTTTGCATCTGTTTGACGGCACTCCAAATGATACCAATCAGAAGCAAAATAATAATAATCCACCAGTAATCAGTTATCCAATGCATAGTTGTTTTTCCATTAGCAAATGTAGTAAATAAAGTATACTCTTTTTTCCTTTATCGTATAACTATTATAGATTTAAGTATGCGTTTACAACGAATTTTACTCATTATTGTCGGCTGGTTTAGTATTATCCTAGCGATATTGGGTATACTTTTGCCATTATTACCCACTACCCCTTTTTTGTTATTAGCCGCCTGGTGTTTTTCTCGCTCATCACCACGTTTTCATTACTGGTTACTTCATAACTCATGGTTTGGTAAATATATTCGTCATTGGCAACAACATAAAGCGCTGCCTAAAGGGGTTAAAATTAAGATAATTGTTATTATTTTATTTAGTTTTATTTTTTCGCTTTGGTTTGTAGAAAGTTGCTGGATCAGAGGGGCACTCCTCATTATCTTAGCGATATTGCTCGCTTATCTATTAAGGTTGCCACAAATCGATGGGGAAAAAAATTAGCCCAATTTATTATTTAGCTAGTGAATTTAAATTTTGGGTTCATAATAATATTTTTTGCATAATTTCCTGATAAACGAGACTTAATTTCTGAAGATCAGCAACACTAACACATTCATCAACTTTATGAATGGTTGCATTTAAAGGGCCTAATTCAACAATTTGTGCCCCCATTTTAGCAATAAAGCGGCCATCAGATGTTCCTCCATCAGTTGATAACTGAGGTTGATAGCCGCAATATTGTTTTATCACCTGGCTGACAATATTAATTAATTTACCTTTTTCTGTTAAAAATGGATGGCCGGATAATAACCACTCAATTTTATAATCGAGTTGATATTTTTCTAGTATTGCTTCAATTTGGTGGCGAATTTGTTGCTCGGTGAGTTCGTTGCTAAAGCGAAAATTGAATTGTATGACTAACTCGCCAGGAATAATATTGTTACTACCAGTACCAGCATGAATATTGGAAATCTGCATGCTGGTGGAAGGAAAATAAGCATTGCCCGCATCCCATTTTTTATTAACTAGCTCATGTAAAAAAGCTAATGAACTATGTATTGGATTATTGGCTAAATGGGGGTAAGCAATGTGCCCTTGCGTTCCTTCGATGGTGAGTTTGGCGGTGAGTGATCCTCGACGACCATTTTTGATAATATCACCAATTTTAATCTGGCTAGATGGTTCACCAACTATGCAATAATCAATTTGTTCATTTCGTATCATTAATTCATCAACCACTTTTACCGTTCCGTTAGTGGCTTTAGCCTCTTCGTCAGAAGTAATTAAGAAGGCCAATCGGCCAGAATGGTTGGGAAAATCGCTAATAAATCTCTCGGCGGCAATAATCATTGCAGCAAGGGAACCTTTCATATCGGCTGCTCCTCGGCCATAGAGCAGTCCGTTATTTAATGTTGGTGTAAAGGGAGGATAACGCCAATTGTCAGTTGCACCTGGCGGAACAACATCGGTATGTCCAGCAAAAGCTAGCGTTTCACCTTGTTCGCCATGATATGCCCATAGATTGGTGGTATCGTCAAAGGCCATAACTTCAATTGAAAAACCAAGTTTTTTCAATCGATTAATTAAAATTGTTTGACAGCCATTATCATCGGGGCTAACAGAGGGTTGCTTAATAAGTTGTTGCGCAAGCTTAAGAACAGGACAAATCATGGTTAGCCTCTGTGATGAATAAATTGTTGGTATTGGTCTATACAAAAACCGAGTAGATAATGGTTACCAGTAGTTGTTAATAATGGGCGTTTAATAATTGCTGGATATTTTAACATTAACTCTTTAGCACTAGCGACATCAATAATATTCGCTTTTTGCTCATCGGACAATTTTTTCCAGGTTGTACCACGTTTATTGATCAAGGCTTCCCAGCCTAAGTATTGAATAAAAATTTCGAGTAATTCAATTGATATCCCATCCGTGCGATAATCATGGAATTGATAGATTATATGATGATTATCCAGCCACTGACGTGCCTTTTTAATAGTATCACAATTTTCTATACCATAAAGTATGTAACTTACTGAAGTTGACATCATAATTTCCTTTTTTGATATGTAGCAAAGATCTCTATAATGCTGCAAAATGCGATAATAATCTATATAAGGCTACTATTAAGTAGAATACTTATTAAATTTATTAGAAATCGATTATAAAAAAATTCAATAAAATATATTCTACATCACATAAAATGATGTGTTAATTAAGCAATGCATATAAATATACTATGTGTTAGATGATGATGTTTTAATAAATCATTTCTTCATCCTTTAATGATATTTTATCTATGTTAAGTTTATTTAGCGCGCATATAAACTAGGCTGGCTTCCAAGCGAGAACGCACATTAAGTTTTTTCAGCAAATTACGAATATGTACTTTGACTGTTTCTTCAGAAATAAAAAGAGATTTAGATATTTCTCTATTTTTTAGTCCATTAGCAATTTCACGTAATACTTCAAATTCACGTTTTGTTAATGAAGAAAGTGGATCTTGATATTGATGACGATTATTTAAATACTGATGAATTTGATTACTAAAAACGGGTAAACCATTTGCGGCGCTTTTCAGGCTATTAAGTAACATATCTAATTCGCAATTTTTTAATAAATAACCATTAGCACCAGCATCGATAGCATTATAAACATCAATTCTATTAGCAGAAAAAGAAAGAATTAATATATAAGATTTAATTCCCTCTTTTCTAATTTGACGAATAACTTCAGGACCATACATGTTAGGGCACCTCGAAAAACTCAAGATTTTCAATTAACCCTTGGCTTTCATTCTAAATAATTAGATTTTTTTTGATTATCACGTTACTGATTCTATCGCACATTGCCCTGGCTAGGGCCATTTGACCCATTCTGGGCGTCAGAAAGCCACGATGCACGCGCTCTGGAAGTACGCCAACCGCTTTAGGTTGTAACATGCTGCCATCATCGTCATGGCAAAATTAGCGCGCACCTGTCCAATGGTGCGGATCAGTTTTCTACCCATTTGTTCCATCGCCGCAAATGCATGTTCAACCCGTGCCCTAGTCTTTGCAATCCTGTGGTTTCGCCCTTGCTGAGTCTTGGACAACGGTTTGTTTCGATGGCCTTTAC
>NZ_NHNG01000121.1:0-1917 GCF_002287155.1 Arsenophonus sp. ENCA | reverse complement strand
ACTGATCAAAAATGAACTTAGTTGGTATACACCATTGCCTGGCCATGTGCTCTATGCAACCTTGAATTACGGTTCAGTTTCGGGAGATCGAGCGCATTTTTGGCGTGATGATTACTTAATTGGTACATCGATAGGCTTAAGAGGCGGTTATAAGCAATTAAGCTACAGTACTTATATTGGTTTTCCGCTATTAAATTCGTCAGATCATAAACACGATCATATGGTTTCTGGTTTTCGAGTTAGCCTGAGTTATTAATCATTTATCAGGTATCTAGTTTGAGGATACCTGCCTAATATCCATTTTTCTATTTTATTCTTTTTTGTTGCTGAATGTTTTTATCTTTTGCTAATAGATATTTTAATAATTAGTCAACAATTGATTAATTATTGACCAAATGGGCGTTCAGATGAAAATAGTTATTAATATCAATTTAAGTTATTTTTTTGAATTTTATCACTAAAAAATTACAAATTTATTATTTTTTATCCTATTTTTATGAATTATAGGTTTTATATTTGTTTCTTTTTTGTCTAAAAAAACAGCAATAAAAGTATTGACGTGAGCGTTAACAATTGATTTATTGTTTTAACGTCTGTGATAAAAATATAACTAAATTACAATATCAGTAGCACTATTTAGTAAATTGCTTAAAAAATATAATAAAGTGACAACAGGGGAAGCATAATATGAAGTTTTGTATAAAAAATGCAGTGATTTTATCTATTAGTATTAGTTTGATTACTCTAGTTATTTCTACTAATTTGCAAGCAAAAACCTTGGTTTATTGTTCAGAAGGCTCACCAGAATGATTTAATCCACAATTATTTGCGTCAGGAACAACTTATGATGCTAGTTCTATTCCACTTTATAATCGACTGCTGGAGTTTCAATTGGGTACCACAGAGATAAAACCGGCATTAGCTGAACGGTGGCAAGTGAGTGATGATGGAAAAGTTTATACTTTCTATTTGCGCAAAGGGGTTAAATGGCATACCAGCAAAAACTTCAAACCAAGCCGTGAATTCAATGTTGATGATGTCATTTATACTTTTATGCGGCAAAAAGATGCATCTCATCCCTATCACAAAGTTTCAGGCGGCAGCTATGAATATTTTATTGGTATGGATTTGGATAAAATCATCGATAAGATAGAAAAAATTGACGATCATACTGTACGTTTTGTTCTTACCCGCCCTGAAGCACCCTTTTTAGCCGATATGGCGATGGATTTTGCTTCTATTTTATCGGCAGAATATGCCGAACAGATGATGAAAAAAGGTAAGCCGGAGCAGGTTGATCTTGAGCCGATTGGTACCGGCCCATTTCAGTTAATTCAATATCAGAAAGATTCGCGCATCCTTTATAAAGCCAATCGTGATTATTGGGGAGCTAAGCCTAAAATAGATCATTTAGTGTTCTCAATTACACCAGATGCAGCAGTACGCTATGCTAAGTTACAGAAAAATGAATGCCAGGTTATGGCATTCCCAAATCCAGCTGATCTTGAACGTATGAGGCAAAATAAACAAATCGTATTGATGGAACAACCGGGTCTCAATAAGCGTGTTGCTTAATAGTGAAATAAGGGTGTTTCGGTGATTGAAGTAAATTTTACGCTGTTCTGAGATGGAAATTCCAAAGACCTGCGCTAAGGAGTAAGAAGGTATCATCAATAAAGGGTCTACGATTCCGTAAAATTTGGGTCATGCAACCGAGGCGCTTGATACCCGCGATGGCGTGTTCAACTGTAATACGGATGCCCGAGATTATTTTATTTTCTTGTTTTTGTTCAGGCGATAAAGGTCTTTTTCGAGTTCCTTTTTTTGGGATTTGTGTATTAGGATGCTGTTTATCTATACCTTGAAAACCGGTATCTGCCCAGATGGTTACCTCAGGAGGAATATGGCGAATTATAT
>NZ_NHNG01000382.1:0-610 GCF_002287155.1 Arsenophonus sp. ENCA | reverse complement strand
TTCTGCTGAACTTGCTAGAGCTTTAGAGTACGCTCACACGGATGCAGTAACACGGATATACAATCGTAATAAAGATGAGTTTTCACCTTGCATGACCGAGACGGTCAATTTGACCGCCTCGATAAAATCAATAGGTTACGACAATCTTCGTAATAAAAACCGAATTTTCTCTCTACGTGGTGCACACCTAATTGCTATGTTCGCCAATACGCCAGTAGCAAAAGAATTCAGAAAATGGGTGCTGGATATTCTAGACAAACAAACAGTTAATCAAACCACTAACTATAATCCTCAACCCCAACCAAAAGCCGCAGAGCGTTTTAGCCATTCTGATACCCGTAACCTGACACACTTAGTCTGGTGTATGACAAATGGTTTTCGTTTTGAGCGTTCATGGAGTAATGCGGTGTGGCTGGCGTTACGCGAAGTGACTGGCACACCATCACCGGAGCGTTTTCAGGTAGAGCATATACCGTTAATGGCTGACGAATGCAGACGGATTTACTATATCACCGAGTCATTACGCCAGATTATTAATGACGCTGAAAAGCAGACGATCAAACGACTTTTACGTAAACGTGAGAATGTCGATTCCGTTTTAGCCGAGATC
>NZ_NHNG01000694.1:0-1939 GCF_002287155.1 Arsenophonus sp. ENCA | reverse complement strand
TACTGTATTTGGTAAAGATCAGAAGTCATTCTTACTGACTCTAGCGGATAAAGCTACCAAGCAGATTATTATCCGCAAGTTACCGAATAAACGCGCTGATACTGTTGTAGATGCTTTCCGTGACATTGTAGCAAATACCTTCTGTGACTTTAAAACTTTGACGGCCGATAACGGTTCTGAGTTCTCCATGCATAAACAGATAACTGAGATCACCGGTGCTAATGTCTTCTTTGCCAGGCCTTATCACTCATGGGAGCGTGGTTTAAATGAACACAGTAACGGACTTATCCGCCGTTTTTACCCAAAAGGAACGGACTTCAACTCAGTCACGGACAACGAGATTGCAGAACTTGAGCACATACTTAATACTCGGGGACGAAAATCGTTGGGCTATTTTTCTCCAAATGAAGTATTTTTAGCTCATCTAATGGCTGCATAACGTTTTATGGGTTTGTTGCGTTTCGACTGGGAATGGGCCCAAACTAAGGATCACGTACAAGGCCATACACGCTGTAACGTCATTTTGTCTTCGACCATTAAACTGCTGCATCGCTGCAAAGTCTGTAAAAAACCAAAACCCGCCTATCAGAGGCTGTCGGCTGTCGCAAAAAGGGGGGTATCATGTTTTTAATGATTTCAATATTTTGATTTTAAAGAAAAAATTAAATTATTTTTATTGTGAATACCCCTTTTGCGACAGCCTCATCAGGGCGGCGCAAGCGCCTTAAGGTCAACAGCAGGCGCAGATCGCACGGCTCACCGCTGCCAAACCCAGCTTTGCACTGCCGAAGAGAGTTGGTTACAATTAACAAAAAATAATGAGGAATATCACTTATGGGACAGGTAGCCTTTGATACACAAGAGTTTGTCGAGACCTTAGAAAACGCAGGGTTGCCGAAAGATCAGGCCAGAGCGATTTCTATCGCTGTTCGCAAGTCTCATGAAGTCGCTGATGTGGCTACAAAGGCTGATATCGTTGAAGTAAAACACGAAATTGCCGAGGTCAACCGCAACATCGCCGATGTTCGCAAGGACTTGTCAGCAGAGATCGCCGATGTTCGCAAGGACTTATCAGCAGAGATCGCCGATGTCCGTAAGGATATGGAGCATCGCTTTGACAAAAACGAAGCTCAGATACAGGCTCGCTTTGAAAAAGTTGAAGCGCAAATAACTGATGCAAGGAAGGAGGCAGCCGCTCGTGCTGATAAAACTGATGCTAAGATAGCCCTGTTACACAAGGATATTGAAAGCCTATCAAACAAGCTAATCATTAAAATGGCGAGTGTTATGGCTGCGATTGTCGGGCTTGCAACAGCTATCATTAAACTGGTTTAAATTGATTCATGCCAAAACCGCCTGTAAGCCTCTATAAGGCGTTCAAGTTCAAAAGCGCTACCATTGGGTTACTTATATCAAGAAAACGCCGTAGCGAGGCTTAAAGAGGCCTTAAAATTGATCCCTGATGCCTACTCGAAGTCAAATCTGGCACTGAACGCGACAACCCTCATTGGTTAACTGGAAAATATTTGTAGATGCTAGCCAATGAAACGCCATACAGTAATGCCAGCTGTTTTCTGCTATTGCCGGACTCAAGTAATTTTTTAGCCTGCTGTTGCTGTGCAGAAGATAATGCGCAAGGTCTGCCGCCGATACGTCCTCTGCTTCTTGCTGCTGCCAAGCCCGCCTTAGTACGCTCAACAATCAGTTCTCGCTCCATCTGTGCCAAAGCACTCATCACATGAAAGAAAAAACGGCCTGCGGACGTAGAAGTATCAATGGCATCCGTCAAGCTATGAAAATGAATCCCTTTGGCTTCCAGTTCAGAGATTAAACCGATTAAATGTTTGATGCTGCGGCCTAGTCTATCCAGTTTCCAAACAACCAACGTGTCGCCCGCTTTTAAGCAATTTAAAGCGCGTTTTAATCCGGGTCTCTGGTC
>NZ_NHNG01000168.1:0-1939 GCF_002287155.1 Arsenophonus sp. ENCA | reverse complement strand
ATCGAGAAGTTAAACAAAATTGTGGTATTGAACGCTGTCAGGCTCGCACGAGCCGAGCGCAAAGAAATCATATTTTTCTCGCTATTTCTGCGTGGTTTGAACAACATAAACGTCGTATATCTGAAAAAATAACCCTTTATCAACAAAATTGGGACGTAATCAAAAATGCTATTGCTGAGCACATCCGTGTTTTATTAGCGTACCCAAATTAGTTTTGTGCGAAACTCGTGATTAAGTTACTGCTAATAGGGGTTTATGTGCTGAGTGTATTGGCACATAAACTTCTTAATTATTAGAACCATCATGGTGTTAGCCAGCCAAGATAAATTTAAGCGAGTGGGTTTTTGATAAGTCGATTGAAGGGTACTTTAATTCGTCATCATCGATGACTGACCCGATCCTACTGATAACTAGCTAGAACCGGGTTTGAATTACGGCAAGTAAAAATTAGCTGGCTTTTTTCGCTGCCGCAGCGGCGTTGACAATAGTAGCAAAAGCATCGGCTTTCAGCGATGCACCGCCAACTAATGCACCATCAATATCGGGTTGACTGAAAAGCTCAGCAGCATTGCTTGCATTCACTGAGCCGCCGTACTGAATAATCACTTGTTCGGCAATAGCCGGATTTTGTTTGGCAATATGGTCACGAATAAATTTATGTACCGCTTGCGCCTGGGCGGGAGTGGCTGATTTACCGGTGCCAATTGCCCAAATCGGTTCATAAGCGATAACACTATTTTCAAATGCGCTGGCACCTAAGCTATTTAATACCGCATCGATTTGACGGGCACAAACTTGTTCAGTTTTGCCGGCGCTATTTTCTTGTTCAGATTCACCAATACAAAGTACTGGCGTTAATCGTTGCGATTTTAACACGGCAAATTTGCGAGCGATAAATTCATCGCTTTCTTGATGATAAGTTCTACGTTCAGAGTGACCGATAATAATATATTTTGCGCCAATATCTTTTAGCATTTCCGCTGAGGTATCACCGGTAAAAGCGCCGGACAGATTAACGTCAACATCTTGTTCGCCAAGTGCTATCTTGCTACCGGTTAAAGCTTGTTTTGCTTGCACCAGGTAAAGCGCTGGTGGGGCAATTGCGACATCACAGCCTGTGACATTATTTAATTCGTTACGCAAATTTCCAATCAGTTCTTCAACCATTTTTGTACTGCCATTGAGTTTCCAGTTCCCCATGACTAATGGATGCCGCATGTTTTCCTCCAACTAAAAAATATTTATTAATAAATGAGATAAAGACAATTGATCATTATTCAGTTTATGCAAAAGGATAGTATAAAGATGCTATGACTAAATCACTTTGTTTTTTGTCATTCATGTGTGATGTTATCATCATTTAGTGAAAGCTTAACCGGTTCAATAGCGAAAGTAATCATGTTATCTTTACTTTTTACTAAAATATAACGGATAGCGCCTACTATCGTTTCATCACTCTGCACTTGGTTATGTTGTTCTAACGTACGATCTAATACCGCGGTTAATTGATGTGTGTTATTAATTGAAGTGGTTTTTTCGAAGTGATTAATAATTGCCATAATATAACGTTCGAATAATTGTCGATTAATTTTATAGCTGTTTGCCTCTTTTGGTGGCAGTAATGTTAGCTGTAAACTTTTAATTTTTTCACTTCCTCGTTCAAGTAGAGGCTGTCGCAAAAGGGGTGGAATTTTTTTTTTCAACAATATCCCACCGTGCAGATTTTCTCTTTTTCTGATTTTAGTTTGTACAAATAATAGACTGAAAATCATCCATAATATCAGAGCAACCGCTCTTGATAAGTTATAGGCCATTGCATGCAGGGTAAATTCGAGCTTTACCGCTAATAATCCCTTACGCCGGAAACGTTCCAAACCCTGAATTCCCCGCAATGCTGAAAACACAGGTTCAACCATGCTCTTTCGCTGATTCAAGATTT
>NZ_NHNG01000624.1:0-7758 GCF_002287155.1 Arsenophonus sp. ENCA | reverse complement strand
TAAAGCTCGAATTTACCCTGCATGCAATGGCCTATAACTTATCAAGAGCGGTTGCTCTGATATTATGGATGATTTTTAGTCTATTATTTGTACAAACTAAAATCAGAAAAAGAGAAAATCTGCACGGTGGGATATTGTTGAAAAAAAATTCCACCCCTTTTGCGACAGCCTCATATGGGTGGGGCGCAGTGAATTATTTAATAAAGTATTTATTGCTGCTTAAGCGCATGAATATTATTTACTCTCCTTGCCTTATTCCCTTATTAATTAAAATGTTACCCTCGATTTTGGTGATAAAAAGACTGTTTTTCACATAATAATCAAATTAGAAATTTTTTATTAAATCGGCAGGCAAATTCACTATCGAATATAAGTTCTGTTACCATAATAGTATGAATAGGTAATGAGATGATTTCTTTGAATAAGTGGCATTCTTTTCCGCGTTCACTACGCCAACTGGTGGTGATGGCTTTTTTATTGGTTCTTTTGCCATTATTAATATTGGCATACCAGGCCTATCAAAGTTTAGATCAATTGAGTAATCAAGCGGCTGATATCAACCGTACCACTTTACTTGATGCGAGGCGCAGTGAAATTATGACGAGTACCGCGCTTGAAATGGAGCGTAGTTATCGTCAATACTGTGTGTTAAACGATCAAACTTTTGCTGCTTTATATAAGAAAAAACGGCAAGAATATAGTGAGATGCTAGCTCGTCAAATGACTATTTTGCCTGATAAAAACCAAATCGCGACTATTCAAACCTTACTGGAAGATCTCTCCGATTTAAAATGCGAAAATAACTCACCTATCCCGGCAATGGCGACGGCCCTTGAACGTTTTTCGGTTACCAACAATCAGTTAGTACAATTAACACGTGATGTTGTATTTGGACGTGGTACGCAATTGCAAAATGCAATTGCTGAAAAAGGTCAATATTTTGGTTGGCAAACGCTAATTGTGTTTTTATTGAGTGTATTATTAGTTGTGTTGTTTACTAGAATGATTATTGGTCCGGTTAAAGCTATTGAGCGTATGATTAATCATCTTGGGGCAGGAGGAACACTTTTTACCAGACTTGAACGTTTTAAGGGGCCTAGTGAGTTACGTTCATTAGCTCAGCGTATTGTTTGGTTAAGTGAGCGACTCAGTTGGTTGGAATCACAACGGCATGAATTTTTACGTCATATTTCTCATGAATTAAAGACACCTTTAGCCAGTATGCGTGAAGGGGCTGAACTATTAGCTGATGAAGTAGCAGGGCCTTTGACTTTAGACCAACGAGAGGTTGTCGCTATTTTGGATAATAGCAGTAAACATTTGCAACAACTCATTGAGCAATTATTAGGCTATAATCGTCAGTTAGCCGATGGGCCAGCTCAGATTCAGCAAATTGATTTAACCAAGTTAGTGGCAAATATCGTTTCCTCACATAATCTAACGGCTAGAGCTAAAAATATTCAAACTGAAATTGAGTTAAATATTACTCATTGTTGTGCAGAGCCAACTTTTTTGGCAAGAGTGATCGATAATCTCTATTCTAATGCAGTGCACTACGGTTCTGAATCGGGTAAGATCTGGATAATAAGTAATGAAACTGATGATAAACTCCAAATCGATATCGCTAATACAGGAGCACCTATCCCAGAATCTGAACAAAATATGATTTATGAACCTTTTTTTCAAGGATCTTTATTGCGTAAAGGGGCAGTAAAAGGGAGCGGGTTAGGATTAAGCATTGCCCAAGATTGTATTAAAAGAATGAATGGTCAATTGTTGCTTATTGATTGTCAGTTTGCTGATGTCTGTTTTCGTATTGAGCTACCACTAACCACAGAGTATGAATAATGCCAAATTGGTCTAATTACAACACCCTAATAGCCTCAGGGATAATGCGGAAAACATGGCATATTGCATTTGCGAAGCTAAGTTGTGGGGAATTTTTTTCCACTAAATGGAAAGTAAAGTTAACAACATTTCTTTTACCTTTTTTATTAATAGCTTGTAGTAAATATCACCATCCAGTACCACTGGATATTATAAATGAATCGATACCAATAGAAGAACGTATAACAGATTATCACTATGTTACTTGTGAAAAAATATGGAATATAGATAGCGAGAATGCTTCAGATAATCCGCTTTACTGGTTGAGAATTGTTGACTGTGCTAATCGATTGAATAAAGAGCAAGCGGCTTTGATGGCTAAAACGATTCAGTTAATTAATTGGCAAAATGTTTTTCGACATAGTATTTTACTCGATGTCGCAGAGCCAACCGTCACTGCCCGGCGTAAAATAATTGATAATTTGAATAGTTATAGTTTGCAGTTCCCTTCACCTATTCGTCCACTGTTAGAATTATGGCGTGAAAAGCAAATTCAGATTGTTAATGTTGAAGAAGCAAATGCTAAATATTTACGTTTACAACAAGAGAGCGATAATAAACTAGATCGTTTAGCTGAACAAAACGCTCATCTAACCTATGAATTAAATATTGTCTCACGTAAGTTGGAAAATCTGACCGATATTGAACGACAACTTTCTTCACGCAAACAGCAGGAACAAGCTGTTTCAAATGGAAAAATGGATAAAAGCAGTACCAATTCAACAGCAAATAGCGCAGAGCCGAAAACGACGGATGTGATTAAAGAGTCTCATCAGGTTGATAAAAGCGGAGAAAATCCCCAATGACAGTGCATAAATCAGCCAATCTATTATTGGTAGATGATGATCCCGGTCTATTGAAATTATTGGGTATGCGTTTGACTAGTGAAGGATTTAAGGTGGTTACCGCAGAAAATGGTGTGGATGCCTTGAAAATTCTAGCAAAAGATAAAATTGATCTGGTTATCAGTGATTTGCGTATGGATGAAATGGATGGCATGGCACTTTTTGCGGAGATACAGAAACAGCAGCCAGGCATGCCGGTCATTATTTTAACGGCGCATGGTTCAATCCCTGATGCGGTAGCGGCAACACAAAGAGGGGTATCGAGTTTTCTCACTAAACCGGTTGATCGTGATGCCCTCTATAAAGCGATTGGTGAAGCCTTGGCTATGTCAATTTCCGTTTCTGATGAAAATTGGAGTGAGGAAATTGTCACTCGTAGCCCGATAATGCTTCGTTTATTAGAACAGGCACGTATGGTGGCGCAATCTGATGTTAGTGTATTAATAAATGGGCAAAGTGGTACTGGTAAAGAAGTGTTGGCACGAGCAATTCATCGTGCTAGCCCTAGAGCTAAAAAACCCTTTATTGCAATTAACTGTGGGGCTTTACCTGAGCAGCTTTTAGAATCGGAGCTGTTTGGTCATGCCAAGGGCGCTTTTACCGGTGCGGTTACACATCGTGAAGGTCTATTTCTCGCTGCGCAAGGTGGAACACTATTTCTCGATGAAATTGGTGATATGCCTTTGTCTCTTCAAGTGAAACTATTGCGGGTTTTGCAAGAACGTAAAGTGCGGCCTTTAGGCAGTAACCGTGATTTGGATATTGATGTTCGAATTATTTCAGCGACCCATCGTGATTTACCAAAGGCAATGGAAAAAAATGAATTTCGGGAAGATCTCTATTACCGTTTGAATGTGGTAAATATCAAAATTCCTACCCTTAATGAGCGTTCGGAGGATATCCCTTTATTAGCAAATCATTTGTTAAGGGAATCAATAAAGCGTCATAAACCTTTTGTGCGTAGCCTATCGAGGGATGCAATGAAATGTTTAATGGCGGCAAGTTGGCCGGGTAATGTAAGGCAATTAGTGAATGTTATTGAGCAGTGTGTTGCATTAACAACCGCGCCGGTTATTAGTGAAGCATTAGTCATTCAGGCGCTGCAAGGCGAGAATACTGCATTACCTACTTTTGTTGAGGCTCGCAATCAATTTGAGCTTAATTATTTGCGTAAATTGTTACAAATGACAAAAGGTAATGTTACCCATGCTGCGCGTATGGCCGGTCGAAACCGAACGGAGTTTTATAAGTTATTAGCCAGGCATAAACTGGATGCTAATGATTTTAAAGAATAATTTTTATTATGTCTGGAGAATGAAATTTTATGAACCGAACGCTGAATATTGCACTAGCACAACTAAATTGGCTGGTAGGTGATATTGAAGGCAACTGTGAACGCATGTTGCAGGAAGCTAAGGCTCAACAGTTACAGGGTGCAGATCTTATTCTGTTTTCGGAATTAGCTTTAACTGGCTATCCGCCCGAGGATTTACTTTTTCGGCCGGATTTTTACCAACGCTGTAGCAAACAACTTGATCGTCTGAAAGATGCTAGTCAAAATATCGCCATTGTTGTTGGTCATCCATGCTGGCAAAACGAAAAATGTTATAATGCATTGTCATTTTTCTGGCAGGGGCAGCTAGTGGCGCAATATTTTAAGCAACAATTGCCTAATTATGGTGTTTTTGATGAAAAACGTTATTTTCATTCAGCTAATGAAACTTGCGTAATACCTTTTAAGGGTTACAATTTAGGTTTTTTAATTTGTGAAGATGTCTGGTTTAATGAGCCAGTTGATGCAGTTAAAGCCAAAGGCGCTGATGTCCTCATTATCATTAATGCTTCACCTTACAATCGTGAAAAGCCCCATATTCGTTCAACATTATTAAAATCATACTGCCAAAGAACCCAATTACCAATTGTCTATTTAAACCAGGTTGGTGGACAAGATGAGCTCATCTTTGATGGCGGCTCAAAAGTATTCAATCGCAAGGGTGAGATAACGCATTATTTAGCTCAGTTTGCTGAGCAAGTTCTCCAGTGTAAATTTAATGATGATGAACCACTGCCAGTGACTAATTCAGCAAAAACTTTATCACCGATAGCCCAGGTTTATGAAGCATTAGTCATGGCAACCCGTGACTATATTAATAAAAATAGATTCTCTGGCGTTATTTTGGGATTCTCTGGCGGAATTGATTCAGCTTTAACCTTGGCTATTGCAGTAGATGCTTTAGGTAAAGATAAAGTTCAGGCAGTAATGATGCCTTTCAAATATACGGCTGAAATGAGTATCCACGATGCCAAAGAGCAGGCAGCATTGTTAGATATTAAACTTGCGATAATATCTATTGAAGCCATGTATGATGCATTTATGGCAGGTTTGTCACCATTATTTAACGGCATGGAGCCCGACACAACCGAAGAGAATTTGCAGGCTCGCTGTCGGGCTATCATTCTGATGGCAATATCGAATAAGCATCGCCGTTTAGTATTAACGACCAGTAACAAAAGTGAGTCCGCCGTTGGTTATACCACTCTTTATGGTGATATGGCTGGCGGATTTGCGGTGCTTAAAGATGTACCAAAGATGTTGGTATTTGAGCTAGCAAAGTATCGAAATACGATTTCACCAATCATTCCTCAGCGAGTGATAGAACGTCAGCCTTCTGCTGAGCTAGCGCCAGGGCAGCTCGATCAGGATAATTTACCCCCTTATCCTGTGTTGGATGCGATCCTGGAAGGTTATGTTGAACAGGATAAATCGGTTAGTGAATTAGTTGCGGCTGGATTTGATGAAGCAACAGTTCGTAAAGTGATCAAGTTAGTTGATATTAATGAATATAAACGGCGTCAGGCACCGATAGGTCCGCGCGTTACAATGCGAAATTTCAACAAGGATAGGCGTTACCCAATTACTTCGGCTTTTGGTCGTAAAAACTGGTGATAATAGGATAATTTGATGAAAAAAATTGATGCAATTATCAAACCTTTCAAGTTGGATGATGTAAGAGAAGCTTTAGCAGATGTCAGTATAACCGGAATGACAGTAACGGAAGTAAAAGGGTTTGGCCGCCAAAAGGGTCATACAGAACTTTATCGTGGTGCAGAATATATGGTTGATTTTTTGCCTAAAGTAAAAATTGAAATTGTTGTTCCGGACGATATTGTTGATAGTTGTATTGAAACGATAATACAGACGGCACAAACGGGAAAAATTGGTGATGGCAAAATTTTTATTTATGATATTGCTAATGTGATCCGTATTCGAACCGGCGAGCAGGATGAAGCGGCTATTTGATTTTAAAGGGTAACAGATGGTTGAAAGTTACAAAGGAGTTGATATGGAATCTGTAACTTTTTGTTCCACCTGTTACCACTTACCCTGGTTTTAGTGAAGGTTTTAATTATTATTGTTCATTTCCCTCAATAACTTTATGTGGTCCAAAACACTCATAGTGGATGTGACTGGTATTTACTCCCATGGCGAGCAACTGTTCGGCAATAAATTGCATAAAGTTAACTGGACCATAGAAGTAATAATGCATATTTTTAAGATTAAGCTGCTCTTTTACTTTTGAATTAACCCTTGGTATTGGTACTGTTCTTGTGGTCTGTCTTGCTCTCGTGGATTGTTATACCAAACGGCACTGAAGCCATGAGTAAAATCGGTTAATTTGTTTTTTACTTCATTAGCAAAGGCGTGATGTCCACCATGCTCTGTCGCGTGTAGCCAATTCAGTGGTGCTTTATGTTGTCGCTGATGTAGCTTCTCCAACATACTTATCATCGGCGTTAAGCCGACACCGGCTGAAATTAGTGTTACTGGTGTATCGGCATAAACGGCGAGAAAAAAATCACCGCAGGGTGGTGCCAGTTTGACGATGTCACCTTCTTTTATCTCATTATGAAGATAGTTTGACACACTTCCTTTTTCTTCACGTTTTACAGCGATACAATAACTTTTGCCGTTAGGTGCATTGGTTAATGAATATTGCCGAATTTGTTGATTAGTAAGTTTTTCATTATCCTGTAAGTAAATAGTTAAATATTGTCCAGGGCGGAAATCGACTACCTCATTACCATCTTCTGGAATAAATTGAAAACTGGTGATCGTTTCGCTGCGCGAGATCTTTTTAGCTACTTTGAAATGACGTAAGCCTCGCCAACCTCCGATACGCTCTTCATTTGTTTGGTAGATCTGCTCTTCACGGTTAATAAAGATATCGGCTAGCACGTGAAAAGCTTTAGCCCAGGCATCAATAATTTCTTTTCCAGGCTGAAATAGCTTATCAATGGTATGCAATAGATGTTGACCAACAATCGAATAATGTTCAGGTTTTATATTCAGACTGGCATGTTTTTGGGCGATTTTTTCAATGGCAGGCAGTAAGGCTGAAATATTATCAATATTGCTGGCAGAGAGGCAAATGGCATTGAATAAAGCTTCTCTTTGTTCACCATTAATTTGATGACTCATGTTGAAAATATCTTTTAATTCAGGGTTATGTTGAAACATACGCTGATAAAAATGAGCGGTTAATTTAGGGCCGGTGGAGACAATAGAGAAAGAGGAATAGTTGCGATTATAATTTATTCATAAAATTCAATATGATAAAGAAATATTATCACTATAATTCACTATTCGCTCACTATTGCATATTACCATGCATGCAGATCACCCAATAACATTAAGCGTGTTGCTTAATAGTGAAATAAGGGTGTTTCGGTGATTGAAGTAAATTTTACGCTGTTCTGAGATGGAAATTCCAAAGACCTGCGCTAAGGAGTAAGAAGGTATCATCAATAAAGGGTCTACGATTCCGTAAAATTTGGGTCATGCAACCGAGGCGCTTGATACCCGCGATGGCGTGTTCAACTGTAATACGGATGCCCGAGATTATTTTATTTTCTTGTTTTTGTTCAGGCGATAAAGGTCTTTTTCGAGTTCCTTTTTTTGGGATTTGTGTATTAGGATGCTGTTTATCTATACCTTGAAAACCGGTATCTGCCCAGATGGTTACCT
>NZ_NHNG01000756.1:0-612 GCF_002287155.1 Arsenophonus sp. ENCA | reverse complement strand
AAATCTTGAATCAGCGAAAGAGCATGGTTGAACCTGTGTTTTCAGCATTGCGGGGAATTCAGGGTTTGGAACGTTTCCGGCGTAAGGGATTATTAGCGGTAAAGCTCGAATTTACCCTGCATGCAATGGCCTATAACTTATCAAGAGCGGTTGCTCTGATATTATGGATGATTTTCAGTCTATTATTTGTACAAACTAAAATCAGAAAAAGAGAAAATCTGCACGGTGGGATATTGTTGAAAAAAAAAATTCCACCCCTTTTGCGACAGCCTCGATAGAGCGGGTATTGAAGAGAGACCCGCTGAGGCTGATCTTAAGCAACAACCCGGTCATTTTGAAATTGATACTGTATTTGGTAAAGATCAGAAGTCATTCTTACTGACACGAGTTTCGCACAAAACTAATTTGGGTACGCTAATAAAACACGGATGTGCTCAGCAATAGCATTTTTGATTACGTCCCAATTTTGTTGATAAAGGGTTATTTTTTCAGATATACGACGTTTATGTTGTTCAAACCACGCAGAAATAGCGAGAAAAATATGATTTCTTTGCGCTCGGCTCGTGCGAGCCTGACAGCGTTCAATACCACAATTTTGTTTAACTTCTCGAT
>NZ_NHNG01000227.1:0-1958 GCF_002287155.1 Arsenophonus sp. ENCA | reverse complement strand
AGGCAAACGGCTATAGGAGCCAGATTCAGCGTAAAGGCCATCGAAACAAACCGTTGTCCAAGACTCAGCAAGGGCGAAACCACAGGATTGCAAAGACTAGGGCACGGGTTGAACATGCATTTGCGGCGATGGAACAAATGGGTAGAAAACTGATCCGCACCATTGGACAGGTGCGCGCTAATTTTGCCATGACGATGATGGCAGCATGTTACAACCTAAAGCGGTTGGCGTACTTCCAGAGCGCGTGCATCGTGGCTTTCTGACGCCCAGAATGGGTCAAATGGCCCTAGCCAGGGCAATGTGCGATAGAATCAGTAACGTGATAATCAAAAAAAATCTAATTATTTAGAATGAAAGCCAAGGGTTAATTGAAAATCTTGAGTTTTTCGAGGTGCCCTATATTTATTCATTTAAACAAGTAAAGGTATAGTGATATGAGTTTATTTATCATTCAGTCCAGAAGGGGGAATTTACCTAGTCGATAAAATTAAATTGGCGATTAAAAATCGCCATTTCCAGTGATTTTAGTGCATTAACAAGCCAATCGCATTAAGTATTCATTTCTGCACCTAAAGCATCAATTAGGCATTTTATCAACGTACTTATTTCGTTTGTCATCAAGATATAATCAGCATCAAAACGTTGGGCAAAATCTGTTTTATCAATATCATCATTTTGTTCTTTTATTAGATCACTAAATTTTAGTCTTTTAACAGTTCCGTCGTCCGAAAGAATGAATTGAATACGCTCTTCCCACTCTAATGCTAATTTTGTTACCCGTTTTTTAGCTTCAATATGGGCAATAATTTCATCGCAGCATAAATCTTGTTTTTTACAACGGATCACGCCCTCTTCTTCAACAGGTGCTTTTAATTCAGCTTCATCCAATAAACTAAAACCATTGGCTGGTTGGCCCGAGCGTAGCCACTCAGTTAATGTCAGTTCGATCGGATTTTGATAACTTAGAGGAACAACTGGCAGCGAATCTAATGTTTTACGTAAAAAAGCCAGGTTATCTTCAGCACGTTTAGTACTGGCTGCATCTACGATAATCAGGTTATTGATTATATCTAACCAGATATAAGTATGACTGATTTTACTAAAAGCTCTGGGCAAAAGCGCATGAATTACTTCGTCTTTCAATGGATCTTTTTCGCTTTTTTTCAGTTTTCGCGCCTGAGCTGTTTCTAGTTTTTTAATTTTTGCTTGTAACTCTTGTTTGATAACTTGTGCTGGCAGCAGTTTTTCTTCTTTCTGTGCGCAAAGTAGAATTTGATTATTAACCGAGTGTATTAGCGCTTCACTGTGAGGTCCCATCGGTGATGTCCAACCTATTTTCATCATATCTTGGCTTCCGCATGGGCTATAAGCCACTGTGGCAAGTTGTTTTTCAAGCTTATCGACGGATAATGTAAATTCCCGATTTAAGCGGTAGATCATTAAATTTTTAAACCACATCTCAAGGCTTCCTCGTTATTCCATTCCAAAAAATCGTGGGTATAATAACGGATCACACACTTCGACCCTAGTTTTCAATTGCAATTTTTATTGCTTAAGTCAATTTTAATGGGTTTTAACCATCTGGATATGTCACTCTTATCTTAAATAATGATGTATTTATAGTGATAAATTGATTTTAAAATTAAACTGTTACAATATAAGGCAATATTTTATTATCCATTATGATTAAAATAAACTTCTAACAATAAAAGGATAAATTTTAATAATAGGAAAAAGAATAAAAACAATATCTTATTTTACTGATTAAATTTACTAAAGGGCACCTCGAAAAACCTAAGCCGAGTTTGATTTTGCTGATAAAGTTATCGGAAGCTGGTCTACTGAGCTAACCACCATGAAGAAACGCAGCGCCATTAAGAATGACCTCTTTGCAAACCAGTATCACCAACAGACGATCGACAAGTTGGGTGACCCGCTGGTCAAGATCGAAACCTGTA
>NZ_NHNG01000586.1:0-7766 GCF_002287155.1 Arsenophonus sp. ENCA | reverse complement strand
GTATGGCACCGGCAGTGATGTGCGAAATGTGGAAGATAACACGCCGCACCTGGTTATCTACGACTACCAAGACTCGCGCAGCGGGCGTTGCCCGAGCGAATTCCTGGTAAACTATACGGGGTATCTGCAAGTTGATGGCTACGCGGGTTATCATGGCACGGAAGCTCAACTCGTTGGCTGCATGGCGCATGCGCGCCGTAAATTTGAAGAGGCTCGGCGAGCCCAGCCGAATACCAAAGTAGGCAAAGCCATTTGGGCCTTAGGGTTAATTCAGAAACTGTACCGGATAGAAAAAACGTGTCAAGGGCTTTCTCCTGAAGAGATTTACCGACGGCGACAGAGCGAAGCGCGTCCATTGATGGAGGAGTTTGAAGCCTGGCTATCAAAGACGAAGGTGCTCCCGAAAGGCTATCTGGGTAAAGCCATTGGTTATTGTCAAAAACAATGGCCAAAGCTGATGCGCTATCTGGAGGATGGTCGTTTGAGTATCGACAACAACCGCGCCGAACGGGCGATAAAGCCTTTTGTAATTGGTAGAAAAAACTGGCTGTTTGCCAATACGGAATCGGGTGCCCATGCCAGCGCGCTATTGTACAGCTTGGTGGAAAGTGCACGTATCAATGGACTTAACCCGTACGATTATCTTTTGGCGCTGCTGACGGCGCTAAAATACCCAGATGAGGATATCGACTGGAACGCACTACTACCCTGGAAAATCACCTTACCTTAAACCACGCAGCAGCGCACTGTGTGGTTCCAATGACGCTTACTTTATATGAGCTGACATTTTTTTCATATAGCTCTTCCCGGGCCAGATCTATATTACGAAAATTAGTATTAATATTGAATTTTTTCAAAAGGATAAATAAGATTTTATATAAAAGGTCAAAATAATATTTATCCCTTTTCTACTATTTTCATTTTTTTGCGAGATTATTCTCAACTAATGTTAAGTTAAGAAAATTTATTTTTGATTATAAAATTTTCTTATTATTTTTTAATAATTAAATGTCTTATAACAATAAGGAGAAGTTTTAATAATTCAAAAAAATTGTATTGGAAAAATTGACCTGAGCGCGGCAATAAAAAATAGCGCCTTAATTAAGACACCATTTTAAGAGAATAAATAAATTAAATTTGTTAATATTTATGCATTAAATATTAACGCGATCACGTAATTCTTTACCCGGCTTGAAGTGAGGAACATGTTTTCCTTTCAAATCAACTTTATCACCCGTTTTCGGATTACGGCCGATGCGCGATGCACGGTAATGAAGAGAAAAACTGCCGAATCCGCGGATCTCAATACGCTCTCCCTTAGCAAGTGTTATTGCCATAAGATCAAGCATTTCTTTCACAGCTTCTTCAATAAGTTTTGCTGGTATATGAGCTAATTGGTTAATAAGTCTTTCAATTAATTCAGACCTGGTCATAGTACCTCCCCTAAACTACCGTTACGGGGCAACAAAATGTTGCCCTATGATTAACTTAATTATTCGCCTTTCGCTGCTTTGAACGCTTCTGCCATCGCATTATTGGCAAAATTGGTATCTTCCTGTTTGTTCACAGAAGCAATGGCATCTTTTTCATCTGCTTCATCTTTTGCACGAACAGATAAGGTAATGATACGGTTTTTGCGATCAACACCAGTATATTTAGCTTCAACTGTATCGCCAACGTTCAATACTTGAGTAGTATCTTCCACGCGATCACGTGAAGCTTCAGATGCACGTAAGTGACCTTCAACACCAGCAGCCAACTCAATCGTTGCTCCTTTCGCATCAACAGCCACTACTTTACCGGTAACGATAACACCTTTCTTATGAGCAGACAGATAGTTATTAAATGGATCTTCCGCTAACTGTTTAATACCCAAAGAAATACGTTCACGTTCAGCGTCAACTTGCAATACAACTGCAGCGATTTCATCGCCTTTTTTGTATTCACGAACCGCTTCTTCACCTGCAACATTCCAAGAAATATCAGACAGATGAACTAAACCATCAATACCACCTTCTAAACCGATGAAGATACCAAAATCAGTAATAGATTTTATTTTACCTTCTACCCGATCATTCTTATTGTGCGTTTCTGCAAATTGCTGCCATGGATTTGGTTTACATTGTTTCAAACCTAATGAGATACGACGACGCTCTTCGTCAATATCCAGAACCATAACTTCAACAACATCACCCACATTAACAACTTTAGATGGATGGATATTTTTATTAGTCCAATCCATTTCGGAAACGTGTACTAAACCTTCAACACCTTCCTCAATTTCAACAAAGCAGCCATAGTCAGTAAGATTAGTGACTCGCCCTGTCAACTTAGTGCCTTCTGGATAACGCTTAGCAATAGCTACCCATGGATCTTCTCCAAGCTGCTTCAGGCCTAAAGAAACACGTGTACGATCACGATCAAACTTCAATACTTTAACATTGACTTCATCACCAACATTCACAATTTCACTTGGGTGTTTAACACGTTTCCAAGCCATGTCAGTAATGTGTAATAAGCCATCAACACCGCCCAAATCAACAAATGCACCATAGTCAGTTAAGTTCTTAACAATACCCTTAACTTCCATGCCTTCCTGCAAGTTTTCTAGTAACTGATCACGTTCTGCACTGCTTTCAGACTCAATCACAGCACGACGCGAAACAACAACGTTATTGCGTTTCTGATCCAGTTTGATAACTTTGAACTCAAGCTCTTTACCTTCCAGGTGAGTTGTGTCACGAACTGGGCGAACATCAACCAATGAACCGGGTAAAAATGCACGAATTCCTTTTAATTCTACTGTGAAACCACCTTTCACCTTGCCATTGATAATGCCCATAACTGTTTCGGCATCTTCATAGGCTTTTTCTAGCATCAACCAAGCTTCATGACGTTTCGCTTTTTCGCGAGACAGGATAGTTTCACCGAAACCATCTTCTACTGCATCTAAAGCAACATCAATTTCATCACCAACCTGAATTTCTAGCTCACCTTGCACATTTTTAAATTGTTCTACTGGGATCGCTGATTCTGATTTCAGACCGGCATCAACTAACACGACATCTTTGTCGATAGCAACAACAACACCACGAACAATAGCCCCTGGACGGGTTTCGATACTCTGTAAAGATTCTTCAAAGAGTTGAGCAAAAGATTCTGTCATAGTAAGATCTTCAAAAATTTTAATTTTAACTGCCATTCAACATGCTGCCAAATGGGGTTATTTCACATACCTCGCAACACTCCTTGTTACAAAGCTTTACTTAACTAAACACAAATTCAGCTACACCAAATAGGTGTATTAACTTATTATATGTCAATATTGAGCATATTATATAGATAATATTTGCTTTTTTTTCACATAAGCAAGTACTTGCTCGATGACCCCTTCAATTGATAACTTTGTAGAATCCAGGATCAACGCATCTTTTGCAGGTACCAATGGCGCAATTAACCTATTACGATCACGATAATCACGCTCTTTAATATCAGTTAAAAGATCGCTTAATCTAACATCAAAGCCCTTTTCCTGCAACTGTTGCATTCGTCTACGAGCGCGCTCTTCAGGTGTGGCATCAAGAAAAATCTTTACCGGTGCGTCTGGGAAAACCACCGTTCCCATGTCACGACCATCAGCAATCAAACCCGGTTTAGTGCGAAATGCTCTTTGCCGACGCAATAATGCTTCTCTAACGCGAGGAAAAGTTGCGCTAAGAGATGCCGTATTACCAACAACTTCACTACGAATTGCATTACTGACATCCTCCCCCTCAAGCATAACAGCTAATTCGTTTTCTCTTGGTTCAAAACGGACATCAAGATTAGCCGCTAATGGAACTAATGCTTCTTCAGACTTAATATCAACATGATGATGTAATGCTGCTAAAGCCAGAACACGGTAAATAGCGCCAGAATCAAGTAACTGCCAGCCCAGTTTATTTGCCAATGCCTGACATAATGTACCTTTACCTGCGCCACTTGGACCATCAACTGTGATAACGGGGGGTAAAACCACCATTATACTCCTCCTTTGTGATAGAATTGCATTTTAGCAACTACTTTCTATCAGGCTAATAAGTACCCTATTATACTCAATTCATTCTATTAAGGAAAACAAAGAGATATTTCGAGCAAATTTAGCGTTGCAGGCATAATACTCGTCGTTCAGTATTATACTAATTTTTAGGCATACACTAGTACCGATGACTTAATTTTTCTAGTTGATTAAAGTAGTCTGGAAAAGTCTTAGCGGTACAATTTGGATCCAAAATGGTAACCGGCGTATCTGACAACGCGACAAGTGAAAAACACATCGCCATACGATGATCATTATAAGTTGCTATTTCAGCATGCTGTAATAATTTAGGCGGTAAAATACGTATATAATCACGACCTTCTTCCACTTTTGCGCCAACTTTTGTTAATTCAGTCGCCACCGCCGTTAACCTGTCAGTTTCTTTTACCCGCCAGTTATGGATATTACGAATAATCGTTTCACCACGAGCAAAGAGCGCCAGAGTCGCAACCGTCATCGCCGCATCGGGGATCGCATTCATATCCATATCAATACCAATTAACTCACCTCGTTGACATTCGATATAATCTTTACCCCAACGTATTTTGGCACCCATTTTTTCTAGTACAACAGCGAATTGGGTATCGCCTTGCAAGCTATCTTTGCCAATACCTGTTACCTTAACGGTACCACCTTTAATTGCTGCCGCAGCTAAAAAATAAGAGGCAGAAGAGGCATCGCCCTCAACAAGATAATCCCCTGGTGAAATATAGTGTTGTCCGGCTTTAATATGAAATCGACAATAGTGTTGATTGTCTACTTCAACGCCAAAATCACGCATCAGTGCCAGAGTAATATCAATATAGGGTTTAGAAACCAGCTCTCCTTTTATCTGAATAGTCGTATCATTAGGCGCTAAAGGTGCGGCCATTAAAAGAGCTGTTAAAAATTGGCTAGATACGCGTCCATCTACTATGATATTCCCACCGCGAAAACCACCTTTTATCCTTATAGGCGGATAACCAGCTTGCTCAAGATAATCAATATTTGCTCCACCTTGCTGTAGCGCATCAATAAGATGGCCAATAGGTCGCTCTTTCATTCTGGGCTCGCCGGTTAAGACAATATGATTGTCCGCCAATGCTAAAACCGCAGTTAATGGGCGCATAGCCGTGCCGGCATTACCGAGAAAAATTTCTAAACCTTTTTTATGGCTAAAATAATGCCCGCTACCTTTTACAATACACGTGGTGAGATCTTTGGATAATTGATATTCGACACCCAATGCTGTCAAAGCATTAAGCATATGACGAATATCATCACTAGCAAGAAGATTAGTTAAAACGGTTTGGCCTTGCGCTAATGCTGCTAACAATAGTACCCGGTTAGAAATACTTTTTGAGCCAGGAAGATTGATAGTACCTTCAACGTAAGAAATGGGTTGTATTGTCAGGGCTTGCATTAATAGTAGACTCTCCAATAACGAAGTTGGATAAATTATTTAAATCACATTTATATTCATTTGATAGGGTTAGACGATATCACTACCAATCTAACCATAAAGGACTATTTAATTTATTTATTCTGATGTTCAAAATCAATCATAAAATCAACTAGCTTCTGTACACCAGCCAGCGGCATAGCATTATAAATTGAAGCACGCATGCCACCTGCTGCTTTATGCCCTTTCAGGAACAGTAGCCCTTGCCGCTCTGCCGCTTTGATAAATTCATCATCTAAGTTAGGTTTTACCATTTGGAATGGAATATTCATAACCGAACGATTAACTGGATCGATTCGATTAATATAAAACTGGCTATTATCAATGACATCATACAGTAAACGGGCTTTTTGTTGATTGCGTTTTTCTATTTCTTGTAAACCACCCTGCTGTTTTAACCATTTAAACACCATACCCGATAGATACCAGGCAAAAGTTGGGGGCGTATTGTACATTGAGTCATTTTTAGCCAATATGGTGTAATCAAGGATAGAAGGGGTTGCCTTTCTCGCCCGACCTAACAAATCTTCCCGAATGATAACCAATGTGATGCCTGCTGGCCCAATATTTTTTTGCGCACCAGCATAAATAACACCAAAACGGCTGACATCAAGTGGCCGTGATAAGATAGCTGAGGAGTAATCAGCAATAACAATTTTATCGGCCGAAAAATCAGGTAGTGTGTGGATAGCTATACCATCAATCGTTTCATTCGGGCAATAATGAAGGTATTTGGCACTGGTCGTTAATGACCATTTATCCATCGGTTGCACGCTTAAATAAGCTGATTTTTCCAGCCGAATATCAATCTCATTGACAGCACAATGTTTTGCTGCCTCTTGCGCAGCAGACTTTGCCCAATAGCCACCAACAATATAGTCAACGGTTTCATCAGGTTGAAATAAATTTAGTGGCAAGGCGGCAAATTGACCTCTGGCACCACCGTGACAAAAAAGGATTTTATAATTATCGGGTATTTTGAGTAATTGACGTAGATTTTGTTCAGCTTCTTTAACTATCTCCATAAAAGCTTCACTGCGATGGCTTATTTCCATCACCGAAACACCCATACCGTTCCAATTACAAAGTTCTTGTTGTGCACAATGTAAAACTTCTACCGGTAACATGGCCGGACCAGCGCTAAAATTATATACCTGACTCATCACCCACCCTTATTGACCTAATTAAGCTTTTACTATTATTTAATCTCTGGTTAGGTTTTAACATTACCACTGAACAGCTGTAAATAAAACAACTGGCCGGCAAACAGCATTTTTCTGATAACCAATTAATACTTATCAAACATCGCTTGAATTTTTATTGGGTCATGGGTTTGAGTCAAGGCTAACTGTAGTAAAACCCGAGCCTTCTGCGGATTCAAACGCTCTGCAGCAACAAATCCATATTTACTATCATCCACTTCTGCATCGCGAGTTGTAAAACCTGTTGGCACACGACTAGCGCGAACAACCACTATGCCTTGTTTTACTGCATCGGCCAATACATTAAAAATTTTGTTATACATATTGCCGTTACCCACTCCAGCACTAACAATGCCTTGATAGCCATGATAGATCAATGACTTGGCTGGTAGTGCCGATGCATTTGAATAATTATAAACAATGCCAACTTTAGGTAATTTATCTAACTGACTAATATCAAAAATTGCGTTCTGCGCTCTGGGTTGAGCCGCGTTTAAATAGTGCACTTTGCCATTGTAGATAAAACCTTCAGCGCCAGCATTAATAGCTTCAAATGCTTCAACAAAGTTGGTATTCATTTTAACCACATTACGACCACTAATAACTTTATCGTCCATGGCTAATAAGACACCTCGTTTGCTCGCCTCTTTATCAGTGGCAACAATAACGGCGTTATAGAGATTTAACGGCCCATCAGCACCTAATGCTGTGGCAGGCTTCATCACACCAACCATTACAATTGGTTTATGACAGTGGGTGGTTAAATCTAAAAAATAAGCGGTTTCCTCTAGCGTGTCAGTACCATGAGTAATGATCACGAGTTTCGCACAAAACTAATTTGGGTACGCTAATAAAACACGGATGTGCTCAGCAATAGCATTTTTGATTACGTCCCAATTTTGTTGATAAAGGGTTATTTTTTCAGATATACGACGTTTATGTTGTTCAAACCACGCAGAAATAGCGAGAAAAATATGATTTCTTTGCGCTCGGCTCGTGCGAGCCTGACAGCGTTCAATACCACAATTTTGTTTAACTTCTCGAT
>NZ_NHNG01000730.1:0-1967 GCF_002287155.1 Arsenophonus sp. ENCA | reverse complement strand
ATCGAGAAGTTAAACAAAATTGTGGTATTGAACGCTGTCAGGCTCGCACGAGCCGAGCGCAAAGAAATCATATTTTTCTCGCTATTTCTGCGTGGTTTGAACAACATAAACGTCGTATATCTGAAAAAATAACCCTTTATCAACAAAATTGGGACGTAATCAAAAATGCTATTGCTGAGCACATCCGTGTTTTATTAGCGTACCCAAATTAGTTTTGTGCGAAACTCGTGATTCTTATTTAAACGAATGATTAAGGTTATTTGGGAGTTAAAAAGAGGGTGAATTAAAACAGAGATTTCAGTTAAAATTAGAACTCACTATAAGCCGTAAGTAATTGATTTATAGTGAGTGAAATCGCTTGTTTTTACGTATAAATGCGTATATTAAATGAGCTATAAATTTATAAAATATTGATTTTATGAGGTTTTAATTTTTAAAACCGACTAATAGATTATTAGGCCATGAGAGAGCGTTCACCTGTTCGGCAGTGCTATCAAATATGATGGTTACTTATATTAAGGCCCATTTTCCAACCATCATTGCCGGCATCATGCCGCCAGCCTGGCGCTGATGGATGTTGGTGAAATTAAGATTTTTTATGGTTGTATAAAGTGCATCAGTCTAATAAATGATGCACTTTTTTATTATTTAGCCAGAAGTTATTAACCACTTAACAGCGAGTAAAAGCAGATATTACTGCCCGTTAGATTTATTTTACCTGCTGATGTTGCCACCCTTGATATGCCAGCGGTAAAAAACCAACCAAGATAGCTAGCACTGCAACGGCACTGACATAATAAACCGGCGCCAGATGAGATTGTTGTAGCCAGAAGCCCGTGATGATCGGAGTTAAACCACCAAAAATCGCATAGGCAATATTGTAGGCAAATGACAGGCCAGAAAAACGGATTGCAGGTGGAAATGCCCGAGTGCCAATAATCGGAGTTAAAACGACGGCGCCGACGAACAATCCCATAATGCCGTAATAACTACTTAATGTTAAAAATGAAATAGTCGGTGATAGTATAGAATAGAAATAGCTGGCGCTGATGATCAGGCCACTATAGGCTACTAACATGGTGAGGCGAGAGCCAATTTTATCGCTTAAGTAACCCCAAAAAATACAGCCAACGGTTAACATCAACACTGCAAAGCAATTGGCTTGTAAGGCGCTATTTCGATCGATATGGTAGATGCCACGTAAAATAACATCAGGCGTCATTAAAATAATTACGATAATTGAGGTCGATAGAGACCAGGTTAGTACCGCGGTGATCAAACAAGCCTGCTTATGTGATGTTAAAACGGTTTTAACTGGCAACTCATTACAAAGCGCTCTTTGTGCCGCTAATTCTTTGAATATTGGGGTTTCCTGTAAAAAGCGTCGCAAATAGACAGCAATAAAGCCAAATAACCCGCCGACAATAAACGGAATGCGCCAGGCAAAATCGACAATTTGTTGTTCGGTAAAGTGATATTCAATGGTAATGGCAATAATCGAGCCGAGCAAAATACCGCCAGTAATGCCTGAAGTCAGCGTTCCAATAGCTAAACCATAACGCTGTTTTGGCGTGTGTTCAGCGATAAACACCCAGGCACCTGGCATTTCTCCGCCAATTGCTGCTCCCTGCATAATACGCATCAATAGTAATAATAGTGGCGCAGCAATGCCAATTGTAGCATAAGTGGGCAATGCTCCTATAACTAAAGTGGGCAGGGCCATCATAAAAATACTCACACGAGTTTCGCACAAAACTAATTTGGGTACGCTAATAAAACACGGATGTGCTCAGCAATAGCATTTTTGATTACGTCCCAATTTTGTTGATAAAGGGTTATTTTTTCAGATATACGACGTTTATGTTGTTCAAACCACGCAGAAATAGCGAGAAAAATATGATTTCTTTGCGCTCGGCTCGTGCGAGCCTGACAGCGTTCAATACCACAATTTTGTTTAACTTCTCGAT
>NZ_NHNG01000700.1:0-1969 GCF_002287155.1 Arsenophonus sp. ENCA | reverse complement strand
ACTGCTTACTTGCAAGAATATTTTATAGATATCTTTAATGCATGGATAACCGGACAAAATATGAACATCCTGATTTTTTCTTGTTTTTAAATTTATACTTCTTTTTTAGAGACTGCGAAACTCGTGAGATAAAGAAAATAGTAAACATGTTAAATAATTACAACCCAGAGGATGAGTAATTTTATGGAGCAACTTAAAACCATTATTGAAAATGCTTTTGAACAGCGCGCAGAAATCACACCCGCGACGACTAATGTTCAACTAAGTGATGCAATCAATCAGGTGATCACTCAACTTGACAAAGGCCAGTTAAGAGTGGCTGAAAAGATAGATGGACAATGGACAACACATCAATGGCTTAAAAAAGCCATGCTACTCTCTTTTCGTATCAATGATAATCGATTAATCGAAGGTGCAGAAAGCCGCTATTTTGACAAAGTAGCCATGAAATTTGCTGAGTATGATCATGCTCGTTTTCAACAAGAAGGATTTAGAGTTGTTCCACCAGCAACGGCTCGAAAAGGTGCGTTTATCGCCCGAAATACCGTTTTAATGCCATCTTACGTTAATATTGGTGCCTATATTGACGAAGGATCGATGATAGATACCTGGGCGACAGTTGGCTCTTGTGCCCAAATATGTAAAAATGTTCACTTATCCGGTGGTGTTGGTATTGGTGGTGTGCTAGAACCCTTGCAAGCTAATCCAACTATTATTGAAGATAACTGTTTTATTGGTGCTCGCTCTGAAATTGTTGAAGGGGTCATTGTTGAAGAAGGCTCGGTTATCTCAATGGGCGTCTATATTGGCCAGAGCACCAAAATTTATGATAGGGAAAGCGGTGAAATTCTCTATGGCCGAATTCCAGCCGGCTCGGTCGTCGTCGCGGGTAATTTACCGGCCAAAAATGGCAACTACAGCCTATATTGCGCAGTGATTGTCAAAAAAGTCGATGACAAGACTAGAAAGAAAGTTGGCATTAATGAGTTACTAAGAACAATAGACTAAAATTTATCATAGCGGATTATCAATTGAATATCCGCTTAGCCTTATTATTATGCTAATCTGTAACAATTGTTAGATAACCTTATTCCGTTAGGTATTAATATGTATGATAACTTAAAAAGCTTAGGGATCACTCAACCTGAAGATATCGATCACTACACCCTTCGCCAAGAAGCAAATCATGACATTCTAAAGATTTATTTTCGCAAAGATAAAGATGAACACTATCCTAAAAGTGTAAAATTCAAATATCCGCTGCAACGAAAGCTGGTTAATCTAGATAACAATCTCAAAGAGATCAATGAAATTAATCTCCACCTACGGGATGTGATCGAAGAATTAAATCAAATTTGTCAACATGACCAAACCAACCATGATTTAAAAAGTAAAATATTAAATGATTTGTGCCATTTAGAATCTGTCGTAATCAGCAAAATTGCGGAAATTAAATCAGATTTAAAAAAACTCTCCTGAATAACTCACTACTGCGTATTTATGCTAATGCTAACTGGCCGTTAGGCCAAATTTGTATTTTAAGCAGGTAAACTCGCATAACCGTTTAACATTATAATTCATACCATCGATAAATGTTGACGCTCGAGTTCAGGCACAACGCCAATTCCCAAACGAAATGCAACAAAGTAAATCCTTGGTCATACATAGATAAAATTACTGTAATGACCTCATAAGAGATACTGTTGTATGAAGGGAAAACATTTGAACTTACATGAGCGTTTTTATATCGAAAAACGAATAATTGACGGTGTTACTCAGGCCACCATTGCTAGAGAATTGGGGCTTTCTCGTTCAACTGTCAGCAGGGAACTCAAACGTAATACTGATCCCGCTTTCCATGGACTTTATTCTTGCAGAAGAGCCGATACCTTAGCGAAAGCCAGACGTCTCAATAAATCTACACGAGATGCATTTAATCAACAAACCCCGCAAACGCAGGATTTTATCC
>NZ_NHNG01000592.1:0-1984 GCF_002287155.1 Arsenophonus sp. ENCA | reverse complement strand
AGGCAAACGGCTATAGGAGCCAGATTCAGCGTAAAGGCCATCGAAACAAACCGTTGTCCAAGACTCAGCAAGGGCGAAACCACAGGATTGCAAAGACTAGGGCACGGGTTGAACATGCATTTGCGGCGATGGAACAAATGGGTAGAAAACTGATCCGCACCATTGGACAGGTGCGCGCTAATTTTGCCATGACGATGATGGCAGCATGTTACAACCTAAAGCGGTTGGCGTACTTCCAGAGCGCGTGCATCGTGGCTTTCTGACGCCCAGAATGGGTCAAATGGCCCTAGCCAGGGCAATGTGCGATAGAATCAGTAACGTGATAATCAAAAAAAATCTAATTATTTAGAATGAAAGCCAAGGGTTAATTGAAAATCTTGAGTTTTTCGAGGTGCCCTTTATTAAGCGCAGCTATTTTTACCTTTATCAGTGCTTTTATGCAAAGTTGGGATGGTATTTTATTAACCAGAGCATTGGTTGGATTTGCTTTAAGTGGTGTTGCCGCGGTTGCCATGACTTACCTCAGTGAGGAAATTCATCCCAATTATTTAGCACTTTCTATGGGATTATATATTAGTGGTAACTCTATAGGTGGTATGAGTGGACGCTTAATTACCGGTATTTTAACTGATCATTTTTCTTGGCGTATAGCTACCATTGTATTCAGTTTGTTTGCTTTTATTGCCGCGATTATCTTTTGGCGCTTATTACCGCCTTCACAACATTTTAGAGCTTCTTCAGTCCGTCCACTTTTCCTATGGATTAATTTTTAGAGTGCATCTTAGAGATAAGGGGGGTTGACTTTTTTATTTATGATTGGTTTTATCATTATGGGAAGTTTTATAACCCTCTATAATTATATAGGTTATCGATTATTGGAAGCTCCTTATAATTTTAGTCAGACTATGATTGGTCTATTAGCTTTTATCTTTTTAGCCGGTACCTATAGTGCTTCTAAAGCAGGATTTTTAGCACTAAAGTATAACTATTCAGATATTTTATTTATTGCAATTTGTTTAATGTTTATTGGTATCGCGATAACTTTTTTCTCTCCAATTTTACTTATTTTATTGGGTATGGTGATTATGACGGTAGGTTTTTTTGCGGCTCATGCTATTGTCAGTAGCTGGATTGGGAAGCGTGCAAAGCGAGCAAAAGCCCAGGCATCTTCATGGTATTTGTTCAGCTATTATGGCGGATCCAGCATCGCCGGTACATTAGGTGGTATATTTTGGAGTAATTGGAAATGGAATGGAATTATTGGTTTTATTATATTTTTAACATCTCTAGGATTAATTATTAGTATCAAATTAAGGAAAATATAAACTGCGGGTCTTAATTAAACACAAAATCTTGTACTTTAATTAAGACTTTTATTTAGATCAGCACTAATCAAATTCAATATCCATACTATATTCGCCCAGGTAAAGTTTGGCAGCTTGAGTTTTTTGCCGCGGGTGCAGTTACTGGAAATTTATCATCAGGCGTAATATATACCTGTGTTGTAGCAACATAACCGTCACTAAAAATAGCTTGCCAACTTATTATTTTTGTATTGATGACGACCGTTATATTTTCACCTGTGCCAATTTTAATTGATGATGGTAAATACCTGATACCATCGCCAATTCCCAAACGAAATGCAACAAAAAGCGTGTTGCTTAATAGTGAAATAAGGGTGTTTCGGTGATTGAAGTAAATTTTACGCTGTTCTGAGATGGACATTCCAAAGACCTGCGCTTAAGGAGTAAGAAGGTATCATCAATAAAGGGTCTACGATTCCGTAAAATTTGGGTCATGCAACCGAGGCGCTTGATACCCGCGATGGCGTGTTCAACTGTAATACGGATGCCCGAGATTATTTTATTTTCTTGTTTTTGTTCAGGCGATAAAGGTCTTTTTCGAGTTCCTTTTTTTGGGATTTGTGTATTAGGATGCTGTTTATCTATACCTTGAAAACCGGTATCTGCCCAGATGGTTACCT
>NZ_NHNG01000470.1:0-1989 GCF_002287155.1 Arsenophonus sp. ENCA | reverse complement strand
TACAGGTTTCGATCTTGACCAGCGGGTCACCCAACTTGTCGATCGTCTGTTGGTGATACTGGTTTGCAAAGAGGTCATTCTTAATGGCGCTGCGTTTCTTCATGGTGGTTAGCTCAGTAGACCAGCTTCCGATAACTTTATCAGCAAAATCAAACTCGGCTTAGGTTTTTCGAGGTGCCCTATTGATAATACTGAATCAGTTTATGCTAAGCTGTCAGCATTTATTCGGCTTGCTAGCTTGGCAGGTGAACCACACCGGAATGATTTTAAAATACAAATGGTTCCTTATTCGGATATATCAAGTGCGCATTCCCATTTCGGTTTTAGTAAAATAGATATATTAGTTAACGGTATATTGGATAAGGTATCTATCTGGTTTGGTGATCCGATGAATGAGTTATTTTATGCAATGAAAGTGCCTTTAACAAATTCTTCTGAATATTTGTCTGGAGAAAGTAGTATGTCAAAAAAAGAAATCAATGCTTTTATGCAGAATGACTTGGCACTGATTATAGATGATAACAGTCCGCACGGGTTTAGTCTACAAGGTGTAGATGACAAGAATCAAAATCGTTTAGATATCGCTAAGTTCTCTTTAGAGGTGAGAGAGAAATTGGCAGAAAATAAGCAGTTCTTACAATCTTTTATTATGGCAAAAATGAAATGTTTTGATTATTTTTCTGCTACAGCTTCATCTTTATCATTAATTTTTTCTGAACTTGCTAGTCATAACTCTCTTGAGACGGCTAAAAATTTGAAACAGGAATTTGATAAAATTAGAGAAAATACCGAACAAACCTTATTTAATCAAAATAATATAGATACAGGAAATGTTATTGAGCATTGTAATACTCTAATGAAAAAAATATAGTGCTTTTATTGATGATATTAAAATATTTTCATAAAAAAGAGTATTCATTAGTTAATACTCTTTTTGTTTATATTTTTAGTTATTGAATATAGTAGTATCTCTGTATCATGTGAATTTATTTTTATTTAAAATGAATTGATGTAAGTGGATAATTAATAAAATGTTTATTAGTATGAGATTTGTTTTTTTAAATTTGGTTTTTAAATATAAATATTATTTTATTCATATCGGTAAAATAGTTAACTCGGGTACTTTTATTTACATTGATAATCATTTTTAAGGATATATTAATGGGGCTTATTGATGATTGTTTTAGACGCCATTGTAATATTCAACAAACATATACAGATAAAACCAAGCAAGTTGTAACAACTGACTTTGATAAATTATCACAAGCAATGAATCAGTGGGGGGCGCCTTCTAATAAAAGTGAAATAGAAAAGCAATTACAAATTTTATCTGAGCTATATATTGATAATACTCCTAAAATAGTTTATGGTAAAATTTTGGCCTTTATCCGACTTGCAGAACTTGCTGGTGAAAAATATCGATATGATTTTAATATAGAGGTAGTTGGGGAATATAATAATCAAGTAAAGTTGTCGATAGAAAATATATTTAATCAGAGTTTTACTATTTTTGATAATCTGATGACAGAATTACATAATGCGTTAAAGATACCTTTAATGAATGGTGCTCAATATTTAGATATTGATAGTAATATAGATGAAAAGCAACTTATTAAATTTATAAAAGATAATGTTAAGTTAACAATTAATAAAGAAGAAAAAAGAGGGTTTAATATTGCTGGTGTTACAAAAGGCAATCAGGAACGTTTAGATATAAGTGACTTTCCTTTAGAGATTCTTGATATATTAGCTAATAATACACGAGTTTCGCACAAAACTAATTTGGGTACGCTAATAAAACACGGATGTGCTCAGCAATAGCATTTTTGATTACGTCCCAATTTTGTTGATAAAGGGTTATTTTTTCAGATATACGACGTTTATGTTGTTCAAACCACGCAGAAATAGCGAGAAAAATATGATTTCTTTGCGCTCGGCTCGTGCGAGCCTGACAGCGTTCAATACCACAATTTTGTTTAACTTCTCGAT
>NZ_NHNG01000495.1:0-1990 GCF_002287155.1 Arsenophonus sp. ENCA | reverse complement strand
ATGGGTAGAAAACTGATCCGCACCATTGGACAGGTGCGCGCTAATTTTGCCATGACGATGATGGCAGCATGTTACAACCTAAAGCGGTTGGCGTACTTCCAGAGCGCGTGCATCGTGGCTTTCTGACGCCCAGAATGGGTCAAATGGCCCTAGCCAGGGCAATGTGCGATAGAATCAGTAACGTGATAATCAAAAAAAATCTAATTATTTAGAATGAAAGCCAAGGGTTAATTGAAAATCTTGAGTTTTTCGAGGTGCCCCAATGTATCTCTTCTAAAACAATGATCAAATATTATTTACTTCATATTTAATGACTGTTTTATCTGCTTCATCGCATCGATGCCTTGTCGGCAAGCTTTATCTTGCTGATCTTTAGGCAGGGCAATGATCTGTTTTTTACCATCTTCAAGTTGATTTTTTATAGAATCAAGTTGTGCTTTGGTTTGTGGGTTTTCAGAAGCCTTAGTAACTAAGGAATCAACTTCAGAGAAATAAGCTTTACAGGTATCGGTTGCACCGATATAGTCGATTTTTTTCTCTTCTTCTGAACAAGCAGTGATGATAAATGCGAATAAACCGATGCTACAAGTTAATAGTAATTTTCTCATAATAATCCCTAACCAAATAATATTTATCTAGTTTATAAAGTATAGATTCATTTTATAAAGATGTGAAATATTAATAGTTTTAATCAGGTTATATATTTTCCTTACGATCGCATTTTTAAACACTGCAAAAAACAAAATAGATAAAACGAACATTCATTGTTATACCGGCAAATTAATATCAGTGGATATTAGCAATAACATGGCATGATTCTATATAGTGAAGAAATATTATCTATGTTTATCTTATTATAATTTTTCCATCTGAGCTAATAGCGGAAATAATAACTATTCTTTCTCTGTTATCTTCCTTTTAAGTTGATTTTATTGTGGCAAGCTTAGCGCCTTTCCTTTGTCAAAAGAAAATTAACGGAGTAAAAGGGAGTGGCACAAGAGAGTGATTTAGAAAAAACCGAAGAACCTACTGCCCGAAAAAAGGAAAAAGCAAAGGAAGATGGTCAGGTTGTTCGTTCGCGTGAATTAAGTTCTTTTTTCATATTAATTGCCGGTGTTTCGCTATTCTGGGTTTGTGGCCATTATTGTTATCAAAAGCTTCATATACTTTTTTCACAGACTTTCTATTTTAATAAATATATTTTATATAATAGTCACCTATTGCCTAAATTAGTATTTGAGTCGATTAAAATCGGCCTCAACGCATTATTGCCGATTATAGCCGGATTGGTATTAATCGCTTTTGCTGCGCCTAGTTTTTTTGGTGGTATACATATTAATTTTAAGTCGATTAAATTTGACTGGAAAAAATTAAACCCAATCTCTGGATTGAAACGCATATTTTCAATCAATGCATTGGCGGAACTGTTTAAAGCATTATTGAAAGTTATATTAGTTTCTGTTGGTATCAGTCTTTTTGTGTGGGTCAATCTTCCTCACTTTTTTCATTTAGTCACCGAACCGCGTTATCTGGCATTAACTCAGGCAACACAATTACACGAGTTTCGCACAAAACTAATTTGGGTACGCTAATAAAACACGGATGTGCTCAGCAATAGCATTTTTGATTACGTCCCAATTTTGTTGATAAAAGGTTATTTTTTCAGATATACGACGTTTATGTTGTTCAAACCACGCAGAAATAGCGAGAAAAATATGATTTCTTTGCGCTCGGCTCGTGCGAGCCTGACAGCGTTCAATACCACAATTTTGTTTAACTTCTCGATGATAAACTTCAACAGACCAACGGGCATCCATGATAGATTTGACGTATTCACGGGTGGGATTCTCTTTGTTTGTTACTATGTAATCAATACGGCCGTTTTTGGCTGTAAATTTGAAAACAGTCACCCAACCGTAGCCTCGTAAGTGTATTGGAGTTCCTTCTTCTGAGATGTCTAACTTGTTCAGTTGTTTATTATGGTTAACAA
>NZ_NHNG01000813.1:0-7926 GCF_002287155.1 Arsenophonus sp. ENCA | reverse complement strand
CTTTAGGGCGGAAACATCTACTTTTTAACCATCGGCTAACCGTGTCATGAGATAAAGGCGATGGGCTGACTTCTGATAACGCCAAACTAGAGTATCTTACACTGCTTACTTGCAAGAATATTTTATAGATATCTTTAATGCATGGATAACCGGACAAAATATGAACATCCTTATTTTTTCTTGTTTTTAAATTTATACTTCTTTTTTAGAGACTGCGAAACTCGTGTTAAATAGATTACTTATCACTTTTCGAATTCTGTTTCGTTTATTGCTCTCCTCATTTCAACTTGATGGTTACCAGAAAAAATCGACCTTTTGTCTGAGTACAGACTTAGGAACGTAACTGTTTAGCCCTGTTGATTGACAGTATTCGACTAATCCATCAAATCCGGATACGTCAATTTTGCGGTAAATATCATGTAATCGATTATCAACTGTTCGATAGGAAAGCATCAGTTTGTGAGCAATTTCTTTCGATGATAATCTTTGGAGCGCATAAAAAAATAAGCTCTAACTCTCTTTCATTAAAAGGCGATTCAGGCGGTGTTAACGTGACAACAGAAGGCTTTAAACTATTGAAAAAATCATAGACAGAAACAAAACTAAATTTCTTCGCATAAAAGGTCGTTCCTAATACCAATCCTTCACTGTTGTAAATAGGAAACTTGGCGCAATACCAGGGTTCAAGGACATCCCCTTTGCCGTAATAAGACGTTGCAATAACTTCTGCTCCGTCTTGACTCGCTTCTGCTTTCCTATCTTGAGCGCTAAATTCATCAGCCAGTTCAGACCAAGGACAAGGAAATTCCTGATCTAATCGCCCTTCAAAATCAAAACCTTTAGGGATATTCAAGAAATTTTTTGCCGTATGATTGATATAAACCATCCGCGATTCATTATCTCTAATTCCCCAAGGTATCCCTGAACGTTCCATAATCGATATCAGTGGAATTTCACTTAACGAATCTAACGTTAATAGACTTTTTCTTGTATGCTTACACTCTGTCATATGCCCCTCTTTTTACTCAGAAACCCACGTTTAAATATTAAAAGTAATCATCGCTTATCTATTTAAACCTAGTAAGCACCCTCAAAAAAAAACAGAGTGAAAATCTCACTTTTTTAAAGTTTATCGTTACACAAATGTAACTAATTATTTCAAGAATTATTTTATCATCAACTATTCTCTCGAAACCGCTGACCTTCTGTTGCAATATCCGGAAAGTTCTTTAAATGATCAAAAAGTCGAATGGTCGCCTCTTGTGTTTTGCTCCGTCTGGAACGTGCAGCTGCTTGAGATAACAACCGATTCATCTCTGGTGTTAGCTCCACTACCGTTGCTACCGATGAAAACGTTTCATCCTTCTTCATAGGGTTTTTCTATCCTTAAGATCCAATGTCGCGGTTGTTATAAGCATAGAAAAATCCAGAATTTCGAATAGCCCCATAAAATGGGGCTTGACAAACAACAAAAATTAAAATTTTTGGCATTAAATCTTTACCAACGCTCCTGGACACAATGCAAATATCAGTACTCTTCTAGCAATAACTGCCTCAAGTTCTACTTTTGAATGTACTTGCAATTTTTCCATTATATTACCTAATTGTTTTTGTACTGAGTCAGTTCTAATCCCTCTTAAAGAGGCAATATTTTTAGGTAAAAAACGCATATAAAGCCACATAGCGGTATCTATTTCTTTGTTAGATAATTCAGGAAAAGCAGGATAAAACGGTGAAAAATCCCCATTATCAGTTTTAATCATTATTAGCTCCTTAGCTATTTGGTTAATGAACAGAGCAATAAGCTCAATTAACCGCATGGGAACTAATACGTTGTCTGTCAGAAGACAGTAGTCGAGGAGGAATATAACGATTTATCCCTTTTTCTCGGCAAAAAGCCCTTAGCTGACAAGCTGAATGCACGTCGACTTTTCTGTAGATAGTATTCAAGTGCGATTCAACCGTTGATGGAAAAATATTTAACCGTCTAGCAATTTCTTTGCTGCTAAAACGGTGCATCGTGAAGAACAATACTTGCCACTCTTTATCAGTGAACAGTTTGCTTGGTTTTTCCGTAGTAACCGCATAAGGCTGTATGTTATCGACATACTCCAGCGGTGATAAAAACAGGAACTCATGAGCATAGAAGAAAGTGCCTAAGTAGCCATTTTCCTGACTCAACAATGGGATAAAATCAAATTGCCAAAGTTTCGGTGGTTTTTTGTAATCAAACGCCAAATTGCTTATGACCCAAAATGGGGATTTTTCAGTGCGGATTTTCTCTAATAAATCCTCCATATCAGGCGCATCTTTATTCAACGCCAATAATTCCGTCATGATGGCATTAGTCTGAATTTTCCCATCACTATCCGCGAAACCACAAGGAACAGCGCTACTCAAAAAGAATTTAATCATCTCGGATTTCATACCTCACCCCCAAATCGCTTGATAAGGTTAAGTTCCGCACTGATTCTTATCGCCTGTTTCGCATTATATACGCCCAGTTTTTTCACGACGTTGCTCATGTGAAATTTAACTGTGCCTATTTTGATACCTAATATCGTCGCGATTTCTGAATACGTTTTGCCCAGACTCACCCAGTAAAGAATTTCATTTTCACGCAACGTAAAGATTTCACTCCCCTTTTTATGCTGATTGCTCTCTTCTGTGTAAGCGTAAGCGTCAATCAGTTTGTTGTGCGTTACCAGCAGTAACATTTGCAGTTTTTCTTTAATTTGTCTTTCCAGTTCAGGGGAATTTTGATCATTGAAAATCACATTTAACCGTGCCAAACAGTTGTTGAGGTCGTGAAAGATAAAGGTATAACCGCGACAAGAATCACAGTGACAGTTTTTCGCTGCATTCATGATCTTTTTTAACTTCAATCTCAAATTGATGAGAATATTTTCATCCCAAAAAAACGGTAAAGTCCGGCTTAATGATTTTTTAATGAGGGGATCGACGTACTGGTAGCCTTCTGATTTGTAAATTTCAACCCATTCTTCGGGATAATTTGACAAACAAAAATAACGGTTAGGATTATTTTTATCAAAAACGGAATAGGAATATTTCAACATACCAATTTTATTAATCTCGCGCTCCAAAGACGTTTTGATAACATGATTAATATTCTTGTCATTCAAAAATACATTCGGCTGGGTGTTTGAAGTCAAATATCTCATACCACACCCCCGATACTACGAAGGTACTCACGCTGACGGGTTGTAAGGTATTTTGACGTGCGAGCAAAGCTCAAAAGCTGCTCTGTTGATATGCCGCACGCTTTCATTATGCGTGCAATATGCGTACTATTTCGCATAGCTCAACTCCTAGGTGTCTTAGGGTTTGGGTTAGCTCTATGTCAGTGCGGAAACACTGACATAGAGTGTTATTTCTTGTTTACAATTACTTTATCTTTTTCATCAATTTCACAAGACCATCCAGTAACAGAAGATAGTTCTTTAAGAGATTTTCTTATCTTAAAACGAAACATTCTTAACTCAGCTATTTCACTACCACAAAGTTTCTTCAAAGTTTCAATTTTTATAGGTAATGGTTTAACATGGCTGCTGAAAAAACTATATAGCCATTGAGTGAGGGGTTTAGTTTTAAGCTTTAATCTCAAATCTTTAGCAATTCCAGTCCAACTTGAATCCCCAAAACAAGAGATAATTTTAGGATTTAAAGATATACAATTTTTACCGGTTTCCTCCTCTCGATATATTTCATTGATTAAACTTCCAATATACGTATATTTTCCGTCAGACAAGTGAATACCACTAGATTGCATTCGATTCAAACTATCATGTAACCAGTCATACTGTGATTTCCCTGTGTTTCGCTTTATTGCCTTTAAAAATTCGTATGATGAAAATCGGACGGTATGTCCCAGCGGGGTATCTTTACAGCGACTTATACACTCAAGCCAAACATCCAAATCAGCTTGGTCTAGTTGTTCCCCTGTATATTTAACGGTATAACCATTGAATGTAGCCTTAATAGCATTTTTTTGGAACTTCCTCCCACCCTTTTCTACCACCCCAAAAAGGGCACTTCGCAAAATAACGTTGGGAATGGGGGTTTGTATTTTTTTACTAACAGGCAAATATGTATGCTCCTCTGATAAATTATCTATTGACTCACTTGTTGAAATTAACTCCTTATAATCTATTTTTTTTTCACTATGTTGTGGTGCTTTTTTATGCTTTTCAGCTAATGCATTAAATCGATCTAGTATGTTTTTCATCACAAAATCACTCCCTGTACCTGAAAAAGAAAGTGAAGAAAAATATAAAATGCATTAGCTAGCAGCATAGCGGACAAACCAAGAATGTCTTTACAAAACACGATACAAATAGCTATCATTATATATGCTGACATAAAACCCTCTGATGGTTTTTTAGCTACTAGCCCCTAGCCTTTCCCAAGTAGGGGCTAAAACTATTTGTTCTTTAATACAAACCTATTTACCGTCATCGGAGTAACGGTAATCCCTTTCTTGTTGAGCCAATCTGCTATTTGTCTGTATGAATACCCCTTTTGTCGCATCTCAAAAATATTAGATTTAAACTGTTCTAAAAGAGGTGTCTTAGCACCCATTGGCTTCTCCATCAACACTCCTCTAAAGCTTCAACAATCACATCAATTATAACATAATAAACAAATATAACAAACATAACGCAAACACGGCATAGCGGTAACGCAAACACGGCATAGCGGTAACGCAAACACGGCATAGCGGTAACGCAAACACGGCATAGCGGTAACGCAAACACAACAAATTAAGATTACAAGCATAAAACAGGGTATAACAAAAGAAAAAATGATAAATAATAATAATAAATACAATAACTTAAATTCATTATGCACAATAAAAAGTAAGAGGTAGCTCAATGCAGTAAATTTATAAGTTATTGATTTTAAATATAAAAAAACCAAGAGATGAATTTTATAACTTATTGATAAATAAAAGAAAAAATAAAAAATAAAATCACCCCAGAAGCCAGCTAATCTTTTATAATCAAAATAAATATAATCTTTTTTAATCGGCGTTACCCCTGTGGATAACTTTTCCCCCAACAAAAACTTTAAACCCAAAGATATGTTACTACTGAGTGACCGTATTTCTTTTTTGCAGTTGTGATATTCCGCTTCCTCGTCTGCTCACTCACTCCGCTCGGTCACAGACTTGCGGCGAGCGTCGGGATTTTAATGTCTAAGAATTTCAAAAATAATTTAACAAAAAATTAACATAATTAATCCAGGAATAGATTATAGAGGCTGATAGTGAATATTTCACTTGAGGTAGGCATCAGGAATCGATTTTAAGCCACCCAATATTCGCTGTACGGTGTTTTCTCGATATAGGTAACCCAAAGGGTAGCGCTTTTGGATTTAAGGCGCTTAGAATGCGATACAGTGCGTTTTTTGGATATCAGTACTTACAGGCTATCGATTTGCAGCGTAGCTGCTTCGTTCACGGTCTGGGTTGGAAATCTTTTTTCATCAGGGCATTAACTCAGTTAACGAAATCAGAAGGATGAGCCTCATTTCAAAAGTAAAACACAAAATCTTACTAGAAGCGACGCTAAGCCTCGCAAGATTTTTAGCGGTAGTTTTTCATGGGTGAAACAGAGAAAATGCCGTAGAGAGCGTTCTAGGTGGCTTAAAATAGACTTTTGAGGGCGAATTGAATATCAATATGCAATTTCAATCAAAAATTTAGCCTAAGAGACCAAAAAATAGTCAACATTGAGGTTTAATCTCCGAACTTACCGATTATCGATTTGCAGCGTAGCTGCTTCGTTCTGATTAGTCATGAAAAGATACTAATAGCAAAAAATAAACGCACCTGAGAAGATAGGGTGCGTTTTTGTATGGCTGGATTATAATGCCGGACACGTAATGAATAAATAGCGTATTTAATATAGCGGGTTAGTTTGCCATAATTCAATCTGACGCTAGCCATCATTGAAGATATCAGATGAGTAAAAAATTCACCCCAACGCCACACGACAGTGTATTCAAGCAGTTTTTAAGTGAAAAAGAAACTGCCCAAGATTTTTTTGATATATGGCTACCCGATGAGATTAAGGCATTGTGTGACTTAGATAGCCTCAAAGTGGAATCGGGCTCATTTATCGATAGTGAGATGAAGAATTACCAGAGTGATATTCTCTATTCCGTCAGCACAAAAAAAGGTAGCGGATATATTTATGTTTTGATTGAAGCGCAATCTTCACCTGATAAGCTCATTGCATGGCGGTTGATGCGCTACAGCATGGCAGCGATGCAAAAGCATTTAGACGCTGGACACAAGGAATTACCGTTGGTTTTCCCTATTCTGTTTTACTCAGGTGAACAAAGCCCTCATCCCTATAGTACGAATTGGTTTGACTGTTTTCATGACAAAAAACTAGCCGAGAGTATCTATACGCAACCGTTTAAATTGGCAGATGTTACAACATTAGAAGACGGTCAGATTATGCAACATAAGCGAATGGCTTTGTTAACTTTGATACAAAAGCACATTCGCCGACGTGATATGACAGAGCTTATGAATGAAATTGTGACGCTGTTGTCGTATAATTATTATACCGATAATCAAGTTATTACCCTGTTTAACTATCTCATTCAGGAAGGTAATGCACAAAAACCCATGGAATTTATCACCGAGATAGCCAAACAATCAGAGAAACACGAAGGAGCACTTATGACTATTGCTCAAGCATTAAGACAAGAAGGTAAAATTGAAGGAATTCAAGAAGGTATTCAAAAGGGTAAACTTGAAGCTCAACTTGAGATAGCAAAGCAAATGCTAATAACAGGTATGGACAGGCAATCTGTGATGAAATTTACGGGCTTGACTGATATTGAAATGAGCACCCTGTTTAAAGATTAAACCATGACAGAACGCCACTACAATCGCCCTAGAAAGGCTTCACAAGAAGAGTAGCCCTCAAGTACCCCAGTTTACGGTAAAAGGTTTGGGTGAATACTGCGCCCAAAAAACAGGCAAAAAAACCGAAACACAAAAAGGTAGCAAAACCTCAGCCCAAGAAGGTTGAAAAACCTAAACAGGTAGTGAAGGTTAAAATTCCAAAACCACCCATACCACCTAAAAAGCGATTGCCGTTAGAAGAAGCCATCTTACAGATAACCACTTTTTGGCCTTATCTTTTTCCTGATGGCAAGTTATGCCCAATGAAAATTGGTATACAACAAGATATGTGGCAAGAAGTGAAGGAAAAGGAGTTACAGATAGCCAGAAGGCGTTTAAGAGCCTGTTTAGGTAGTATTGGTTATCACGCTGATTATCGGGTACTTATCCAGTTAGGCGCGTTTCGTTATGACAAAGACGGTCAGATAGTAGGAAAAGTCACCCAAGCCGATGTTGACGATAATTTGCGACGTTTAGCACGACGAAACAAGAAAAAGATATAACTAAAGACAGCAAGCTCAAAGTGAGTAAGATTGTTATTATCTTAATATAACAAAATTGTATTTTTTTATTTATCAGCCTCAGTTTGAGGTTTTGTTATTTTATTTTCTCAATTTGAGTTGTTATGAGTTAAATTGGTAATTTAATGACTCAGTTTGAGATGGTTAAGTTAATATTATTGTTTATTTATGCAATATTTTATTTTAATTAATTCTCAAAATAAGATTTTATTTGAATATTAACTCATTTTGAGTTAAGTTATGTAAGGTATAATTACTTTATTGGGTTTATTTATGTTGAAAATTGCCTGTGATGATGGTTCTACTAGCGTTAAATTAGCCTGGCTAGAAAATGAAAAGATAGTGACACATATATCACCGAATAGCTTTAAAGAAGGTTGGAATACTGAGATATTGAGTAATAATCCAGTATTCAATTATTTAGTTGATGATAAAAAATATACTTTCGATATCGGGAGTAGTTCT
>NZ_NHNG01000766.1:0-2000 GCF_002287155.1 Arsenophonus sp. ENCA | reverse complement strand
GGCTGACAAAAATACATCCCAAATCTAAACGCGCCAGATTTTCAAGTGCTCTGAGCGAACTATGCCCTTTCATGATCCCATAAAGCAAAATTCCCATCATTGAACGAGGAGAATACGGCGCTCTACCTGTTGAAGAATAACAGCGTTCGAAAGGTACCCAGTCTTGTTCATCCAAAATCTCTGTGACAATAAATGCCCTACGTTCACCAATTTGCTTGAGATAATCGCAAAGGGAAACAGAACCCTCCAAGATAGGTAGATTTTGCGCTTTGACAAACTTACGTTTGGTGTGAGAAGGCGATTCCAGTTTGCGAGTAAATACGGTCATAAAAGATCTGCGTTTAAAACGAATAAAGCAAATTTTAATCGATAACATGAGCTTTTGCGACAGCCTCAAAAGGGGGGGGGTATCATGTTTTTAATGATTTCAATATTTTGATTTTAAAGAAAAAATTAAATTATTTTTATTGTGAATACCCCTTTTGCGACAGCCTCAATAGAGCGCGCACAAAACAACGCTGTTAATACACTAGGAATAGTGCGAGGATCTTCCATCATATAAGTCATCAGTTGGCGAACAATACCTTCATACTCTTCATCAACCTTTTTATCTTCCAGATAAACGCCAATTGCCGCGTCCAGATCCATACGGGCAAACGCATCCAACACATTGTGTAACATTTGAATAGTATGCCCGCCTAGAGCTTCCAGGCTAACAAGTAACGATTGATGTTGCTCAGAAAACTTTTCCAACGCAACCTCACAAATCTTATCAGCCACATCACCAATACGTTCAAGCTCAGCAATGGTTTTTGAAATCGCCATAATTAAACGTAAATCACTGGCAGTCGGTTGCCGCTTAGCAATAATGCGCACACAAGCCTCATCAATCGCCACTTCCATCATATTGACTTTTTGATCATCCTCTATCACTTTTTTTGCCAAATTCTGATCTCGGTTATGTAAAGCTTCAATGGCATTTTTAAGCTGTTCTTCTACCAACTCAGCATTAAACTGGCCAGAAATATGTTTGTTGTAATTTAGATTATCCATGGTAATACCCTATATTAACCGTAGCGGCCAGTAATATAATCCTCAGTCTGTTTTACTGTAGGTGTGGTAAACAAAGTATCTGTATCATTAAATTCAATCAGCTCGCCTAAATACATAAATGCTGTGTAGTCGGAGCAACGTGCGGCTTGCTGCATATTATGTGTGACCATTACCACGGTATATTCCGATTTCAGTTCACTTATCAACTCTTCAATACGTCCTGTTGAAATAGGGTCAAGTGCTGAACAAGGCTCATCTAATAGTAATATTTCTGGCCGGATAGCAATACCTCGAGCAATGCACAACCGTTGCTGCTGACCGCCTGATAAACTATAGCCACTATGCGAAAGTTTATCTTTTGTTTCATCCCAAAGGGCAGCTTTAGTTAACGCCCATTGAACACGTTCATCCATTTCAGCGCGAGAAAGTTTCTCAAATAAACGCACCCCAAAAGCAATATTGTCATAGATTGACATCGGAAATGGTGTTGGTTTTTGAAAAACCATACCTACTCTGGCGCGCAATAACGCAATATCTTGTTCATCGGTCAAAATATTAGTGCCATCCAACAAAATTTTACCTTCAGCATACTGCTCAGTATAAAGCTCAAACATCTTATTAAATGTACGTAACAGGGTAGATTTACCACAGCCTGAAGGACCAATAAAAGCCGTTACCTTATTCTCTGCAATATTTACACGAGTTTCGCAGTCTCTAAAAAAGAAGTATAAATTTAAAAACAAGAAAAAATAAGGATGTTCATATTTTGTCCGGTTATCCATGCATTAAAGATATCTATAAAATATTCTTGCAAGTAAGCAGTGTAAGATACTCTAGTTTGGCGTTATCAGAAGTCAGCCCATCGCCTTTATCTCATGACACGGTTAGCCGATGGTTAAAAAGTAGATGTTTCCGCCCTAAAGACCTATGGCGATTAGTTGAACCTT
>NZ_NHNG01000265.1:0-2002 GCF_002287155.1 Arsenophonus sp. ENCA | reverse complement strand
AAATCTTGAATCAGCGAAAGAGCATGGTTGAACCTGTGTTTTCAGCATTGCGGGGAATTCAGGGTTTGGAACGTTTCCGGCGTAAGGGATTATTAGCGGTAAAGCTCGAATTTACCCTGCATGCAATGGCCTATAACTTATCAAGAGCGGTTGCTCTGATATTATGGATGATTTTCAGTCTATTATTTGTACAAACTAAAATCAGAAAAAGAGAAAATCTGCACGGTGGGATATTGTTGAAAAAAAAATTCCACCCCTTTTGCGACAGCCTCTCAATGCCGGCGATAGCCAAAGCAGTGGCGGCGCACATTAATAGCGAGACTGATAAAAAATAGGCTAGATAACAGAAATGATAGTTATTGAGATAGTTTTATACTAACTATCTCAATAAAATATGACTAAATTTTATTTTGTTGCCACCATTTGGCCAATATAATACCGGCAGCGACCGAAACGTTTAAACTTTCCACCTGACCTGTGCCACCAATACAGAGGTTTATACTGTCTTCCTGCCAAGCATTTTCAGTTAATCCATTACTTTCCTGCCCCAATAGTAGTAACATTTTTTCCGGTAACTCAGCCTTGGCAATATCAATATTACTATTACCTTTATGACTGGATGTCGTAACAATGGTATAGCCTGCATGATGGAATTTTTTCAGTGTGGCAGAAAAATTATCCGATTGGATGCTTTTAATGTACTCGGCGCCACCTGCTGCGGTTCTAACTGCGGAGCCTGACTCCATCGCTGCAACATCATGGAGAATAATGCCTTGTACGCCGAAATGAGCGCTACTACGCATAATCGCCCCTAAATTATGTGGATTGCCAATATCTTCAATAGCTAATACACAATCAATGTTAGTCGACTGGGCTAGATGGGCTTCAGCGTCAAATCCGATCCGTTTTTTAATTAAGAAACAAACACCACCATGATGCTCAGTACCAGAAGCTTTTACTAGCTCTTCTTCACTAACCACATGATAGGCTTTACGGTTTGCCGCCATCCACTTAAGGGCTTCGCGAAAATGCGGGGTAATGGACTGAACAAACCAGGCGCGAACAATGGCTTCCGGGCGATGTTTAAACGTTGCTTGGCAGGCATATTCGCCGTAAATACGCGTCTCTTCTAAACGCTGACGACGAATTTGTTCGGGATCAACCTGGCTTTTACCACTGATACCAGTATGGCTAGTAATAGATTCTTTCCGTTGAGAAACCACTTTCCAGGGATCATCAGTTAAACGTTCATTATTACGATCACTACGGCGTGATGACGATTTTCTATTTTTAGCAGAAAGATGTTTATTCTTTCGTCGATCATTATTTGTGTTGTTTTCGCTATTACGAACATACCTCACTTTTACTTTACCGTTTTTACCGCTATATGAATCGTTCATGAGTGCCTCCAGCCACGTTATGCCAGGCAGATTACATGATGTTAGGATCTAACGCTAATGACTTTTTGTACTTTATCATTAGCACAAGATAGAAGGCCCATTCCCAGTCGAAACGCAACAAACCCATAAAACGTTATGCAGCCATTAGATGGGCTAAAAATACTTCATTTGGAGAAAAATAGCCCAACGATTTTCGTCCCCGAGTATTAAGTATGTGCTCAAGTTCTGCAATCTCGTTGTCCGTGACTGAGTTGAAGTCCGTTCCTTTTGGGTAAAAACGGCGGATAAGTCCGTTACTGTGTTCATTTAAACCACGCTCCCATGAGTGATAAGGCCTGGCAAAGAAGACATTAGCACCGGTGATCTCAGTTATCTGTTTATGCATGGAGAACTCAGAACCGTTATCGGCCGTCAAAGTTTTAAAGTCACAGAAGGTATTTGCTACAATGTCAAGGAAAGCATCTACAACAGTATCAGCGCGTTTATTCGGTAACTTGCGGATAATAATCTGCTTGGTAGCTTTATCCGCTAGAGTCAGTAAGAATGACTTCTGATCTTTACCAAATACAGTATCAATTTCAAAATGACCGGGTTGTTGCTTA
>NZ_NHNG01000039.1:0-2006 GCF_002287155.1 Arsenophonus sp. ENCA | reverse complement strand
CATCCAAAATCTCTGTGACAATAAATGCCCTACGTTCACCAATTTGCTTGAGATAATCGCAAAGGGAAACAGAACCCTCCAAGATAGGTAGATTTTGCGCTTTGACAAACTTACGTTTGGTGTGAGAAGGCGATTCCAGTTTGCGAGTAAATACGGTCATAAAAGATCTGCGTTTAAAACGAATAAAGCAAATTTTAATCGATAACATGAGCTTTTGCGACAGCCTCTGAAGGGGGTAATACAACTGATTGCATTTGATTCCAACGTTGATAACCTGATACAGCAATCTTGACATACTGGTAGGAAACTAAATCAATTTTGCCTTCTTCAATGCCAGTAATTGTCCCAACGACAGTAATATAGCGACCGCTAAAATCTGATGGCTCCAAAAAACGGCCAATATAAGCATAAATACGTCCCACCGATGGTGCGTTTAACCTTGGCGCAGCGTCATATTTGCTTAATGGCATCACTGCTATTTCAAGCCGAGTTTGGTTATTGTTGTTTAAAACAGAGATCACCTTACCGCCAAAGCGCCCTTCTTGACCAATATAAAGCTCAGGGGCCTCACGCACTGCTGATAAACTTTCAACCGGTGTTTGTGTCGTTCCCTTAATTGACGCGGGAATTGAAACACAGCCTGCTAATAAAACAACACCAGCCAACAGAGCAACCTTTATGGCAGCCTGGTAGTTTAACTTTATTTTCATAAACCACCCCTAAAACGGCATAATAATTTTAAACAAGTATCAACGGCCGGGTAATTTTTTCCAACTAACCTCATTACGTAAATAAACCGGCTGGGCTTCTTCAGCGTCAACTGTTTTACCTTGTTGCAACTCTGGTAGAGCCAACAGCAACATATCTTGCGCATCAGGTAAAGAAATACCACTTTCCAATAAATTTAAATTTGTCGTTCTTAATATAGGATAGGCTGACCAACCTGTCCCGGCAATAGCCCATTGTCCACTTAAGCCATTTATTTTGGCTAAAAACTGCTCTGGCTTGAGCACTGCCTCACTTTCTGCACCTTGCCAAAACCCATCTGGTTTAAGTTCATAACAAGCAGAATAAATTTCGCCCATTCTGGCATCTATCGCTACCAGTACTTTTTTTGCACCTAATTGACGATAAGCGCCTTGCGCCATAGTTAACAGCGATGAGATACCTATCATCGGTAAATTAGCCCCAAATGCCAATCCCTGAGCAATACTGACAGCAATACGAACGCCAGTAAAAGTGCCTGGCCCACGTCCAAAAGCTAAAACATCGATATGTTGTAAATCCAGATGCGCATCAATAAGACACTGTTCTACCATCGGTAATATTTTTTGGGTGTGCTCCCGCGGTGAAACGGCAAATTGGGTAAAAATTTCTCCATCGCGCCATAGGGCTACAGAACACGCTTCAGTGGCGGTATCAATCGCTAATATATGGGTTGCCATATTTTAGATCCTGGCTCTTTTTATGACTAAATAATTGCTAATACTAACATATTTTGTTGATTTGTTGAATAGGAAGGTATCAATAAGAAAAAACTTATATGTTATCGCCACTATTTATTTAATTAAGGACGTTTTTGCCAAAAAGTCAATCGCCGCTTGCAAACTGCGTGTTCTAGGCGAAGGCGGTAAACTATTTAAAAAAAATTCACCATAAGGTCGCGATACTAATCGTTTATCACAAATAATAATAACCCTTTAATCATTAACATCACCCACAAGCCGGCCAACCCCTTGCTTTAAATTAAGTACCGCATCAGGTAATTGGACATCATAAAATGCATTGCCGCCTTGGAGCTGACAATCTTGCATACGCGCTCGCAATAATGGTTCATCAGGCGACGTAAAGGGTAATCTATCGATAATGACACAAGAAAAAACTAGTTGCTGAATAGAGACTTGCATTTTTTGTCACGCTATTGAGAATAAAAAGAGGTTTAACTTAGAGAATAAAGGTTTGAAATGATCAACAAAGAGCGGCTGTTACGAGATAATCGTTTATGT
>NZ_NHNG01000298.1:0-24085 GCF_002287155.1 Arsenophonus sp. ENCA | reverse complement strand
ATCGAGAAGTTAAACAAAATTGTGGTATTGAACGCTGTCAGGCTCGCACGAGCCGAGCGCAAAGAAATCATATTTTTCTCGCTATTTCTGCGTGGTTTGAACAACATAAACGTCGTATATCTGAAAAAATAACCCTTTATCAACAAAATTGGGACGTAATCAAAAATGCTATTGCTGAGCACATCCGTGTTTTATTAGCGTACCCAAATTAGTTTTGTGCGAAACTCGTGTTCTAATGTGCACACACTATGGCCAACTTGAAAACCTAAGTCCCATAGTAGAGTAATAAATTGACCAATCTTGGTGCTGATAGCGGTAGCTAAAGGATGTTGACTTAAAATTAATAAATCTATATCTGAAAGTGGATGTAATTCTTGTCGGCCATAACCACCCACGGCAATTAATGATAATTGGGGAATTAGCTCGAAACGATTAATTTGCCAAAGACGCTGGAGCAACTTATCAAAATAATTGCTACGGACGGCAATAAGTTCAGCGGCGGTAACTCCCTCCTTGAAAGATTGTTCTAACCATTTTTGCAAGCGCTCTACCTGTTGTTTTAGTAAAGGTAAAGTAAAATCCTCTTGAGATAATTTATCAAGTGCAAGGATGAGAGGGACAGGCTGATTACTTTTCATCATGGTATTATAACCGCGAAATTGCTGGAGGAGATCTGATTATGCGATCACTAGTAAATGGTATGAATAGACAATAAAAAGCAGTAAAACAATAGCATTAAGGTAAAAGCCTCCAAAATTATGGAGGCCAATCTGAAAATTATCTATTCACTAATATAGCCGAAATAAATGGTTCTTCTTCTTTCCGTAAGGTAAAAATTTCACACCCATCGTCGGTGACAGCTAAAGTATGTTCATATTGTGCCGACCAACCTCGATCTTTTGTTTTTACTGTCCAGCCATCTTTCATTGTTCTAATACGATGATCGCCGGTATTTACCATTGGTTCGATAGTAAAGGTCATGCCTTTTTGCAGTATCACACCACCGTCATCAGCATCGTAATGTAATACTTGAGGTTCTTCATGAAAAACTCGACCAATACCATGGCCGCAATATTCGCGCACGACAGAAAAATGATGCTGTTGAACAAATTGCTGAATTGCCTGACCTATCGTCCGTAAACGAATACCAGGTTTGACCATTTTTAAAGCAAGATAAAGGCTTTCCTGTGTTACCTTACACAACCGTTCGCCTTGAATGGTTGGTTTGCCCACAATAAACATTTTGGAGGTATCGCCATGGAAGCCATTTTTAATAACGGTGACATCAATATTAATGATATCACCTTCTTTTAAGATTTTTTCATCACTCGGAATACCATGACAAATAACATCATTAACGGATGTACAGATAGATTTAGGAAAGCCATGATAATTTAAACAGGCTGGGATAGCTTGCTGTTTTTCGACGATATGTGAGTGACAGATGCGATCAAGTTCACCGGTGGAAATGCCCGGTTTTATGTAAGGTTCAATAATTTCTAACACTTCTGCCGCCAAATGTCCGGCGATACGCATTTTCTGAATATCTTCTTCCGTTTTAATTGAGATAGCCATGAATTCTGCCTATTTATGCTGATTTAAGTGAGTAAAAATGCACTTATCAGCCAATTATGTTGATTAAATATAAATACTGTATGTTGACGGTTATGTTAGCAGCGAAGCGCAGTTATGCCAACTAACGACTTAACATATCAATTTTTTTAAAATATGAAAATAGCCAAAAAGTAATGTTTGGTTATTTTAAATTAAATTATCACTAGTAAACTGTAAAAAAATCATAAAAATTAATATATTAGCAATAGCACATAATAAAATATTGTTAAAGTAAATTTTATTCAGAAATGAATATTATTTATTTTTGAATAAGCAATACTAATTGTCGGTGTTATTTTTTTAATTCAGCTAAATGACTTAAGCGTAGAAAAATATAACTATAGCTGGTGTTTTTGGTTATCTTATGATATAAAGCGCGCCGGCATTCTATGTATTTTATAATAGAAAAACATAGATTAGCTCTAACATAGACTTAACTGTGTTATAACACACACAGATCGGCACATTTTCCGGGGTGCTCTTATGTAGGAAAATCTACAGCTAATGAGTCGGGGAATGGGATCTGTGGAGGCATAACCCCAATTTACTAAATTATAGAGGTTTAAATGGCAACTGTTTCCATGCGCGATATGCTCCAGGCGGGCGTTCACTTTGGTCACCAAACTCGTTACTGGAATCCAAAGATGAAAACTTACATCTTTGGTGCGCGCAACAAAGTGCATATCATTAATTTGGAAAAAACTGTTCCAATGTTCAATGAAGCATTAGCTGAATTGACTAAAATTGCTTCACGAAAAGGCAAAATTCTGTTTGTTGGCACTAAGCGCGCAGCAAGCGAATCGATAAAAGAAGCGGCTAATAGTTGTGATCAGTATTTTGTTAACCACCGCTGGTTAGGTGGTATGCTGACTAACTGGAAAACCGTTCGTCAGTCTATTAAGCGCCTGAAAGATTTAGAAGCACAATCTCAGGATGGTACTTTTGATAAGTTGACCAAAAAAGAAGCGTTGATGCGTACCCGTGAGCTTAGCAAGTTAGAAAATAGTTTGGGTGGTATTAAAGAGATGGGCGGTTTGCCTGACGCTTTATTTGTTGTTGATGCGGAACATGAGCATATTGCTATAAAAGAAGCAAACAACTTAGGTATCCCTGTATTTGCGGTTGTTGATACTAACTCTGATCCAGATGGTGTTGATTATATCATCCCTGGTAATGATGATGCGATCCGTGCAGTTAAACTGTATCTGGGTGCAGTTGCGAAAGCTGTCCATGAAGGTTGTTCTAAAGATCAGGCGATTAAAGCAGAAGAAAACTTGATAGAGACTGAATAATAAGGCCAGCTCTTCGTTAGTATAGAAGAGCCCTTATGGACCAGGTATTACAATATATTGGTTATAGGGGCCTAATTGGCTCCTTTTTACTTATCAGAATGAGAATTGTCTGCATGGGATGATTTCCCATCAGATTGATTGAGGAATAAATCACATGTCTGGAATTACCGCTGCTTTGGTAAAAGAACTGCGCGAACGTACTGGTGCAGGTATGATGGAATGTAAAAAAGCATTGGTTGAAGCTGATGGAAATATTGAATTAGCTATCGATAATATGCGTAAATCAGGTCAAGCAAAAGCGGCTAAGAAAGCCGGTCGAGTGGCTGCCGAAGGTGTAGTAATGGCGGAAATTTCTGCTGATGGCAAATTTGGTGCATTGCTTGAGTTGAATTGTGAAACGGATTTTGTGGCTAAGGACGCGAGTTTTGTAGCATTTGGTAATGAAGTACTAAAATTCGTTGTGGCAAATAAATTGTCAAATATTGAAGAATTAAAGGCAAAATTTGAAGAACAACGTACAGCAATCGTTGCCAAGATTGGTGAAAATATTAATATTCGCCGAGTCGAGATCCTAGAAGGTGAAAAAATCGGCTGTTATTTACATGGTGCTCGCATTGGTGTTCTTGTGTCTGCAAACGGTGCGGATGATGAGCTTATTAAACATATTGCTATGCATATTGCGGCGAGCAAACCCGAATATGTTACACCATCAGATGTACCAGCCGATGTTGTCGCTCATGAGCATCAAATTCAATTAGATATAGCAATGCAATCTGGTAAACCTCGTGAAATTGCGGAAAAAATGGTAACTGGCCGCATGAATAAATTTACCGGTGAGATCTCTTTAACTGGCCAACAATTTGTTATGGATCCAAGTAAAACAGTTGGTACGTTGCTAAAAGAGAAAAATGCAACAGTGACTAACTTTATCCGTTTTGAAGTTGGTGAAGGTATCGAAAAAGTAGAAACTGATTTTGCTGCTGAAGTCGCGGCAATGAGTAAATAATGATACCAATTGTTAAATAGAGCCGCCAGTAGGCGGTTCTGTTTTATCTAATATCGATAATTTATTTTTATCTGTCTGATAATACATTATCAATGATAATTTATGTGTAAATATGCCACTAAATTATTTAATTCAGCATATGCTTAATTCAACGGATTAGGGTTAGTATTTAGACTAAATTATCTTTTTCTAAAGTAATGAAGAAAAGTAATTAATCAAGTATTTTACATTCAGACTTTGAACTAAGAATTTTAAACCTTCAATAATTTATCTGCTCAGGACGAAACTCCATGGCAACTAATGCAAAACCAGTATATCAACGTATCTTGCTTAAGCTTAGTGGCGAAGGTCTACAAGGTTCAGAAGGTTTTGGTATTGATGCGAGCGTTTTAGATCGTATGGCACAAGAAATTAAGGAACTGGTAGAGTTAGCGATACAAGTTGGTGTCGTTATTGGTGGTGGCAACTTATTTCGTGGTGCAGGGCTAGCTGATGCTGGGATGAATCGTGTAGTTGGTGATCATATGGGAATGCTAGCGACAGTAATGAATGGATTAGCCATGCGTGATGCTTTACATCGCGCATATGTTAATGCCAGACTCATGTCTGCAATACCATTAAATGGTGTGTGTGACAATTATAGTTGGGCTGAGGCGATTAGTTTGCTTCGTAATGGCAAAGTTGTTATTTTCTCGGCCGGAACGGGCAACCCTTTCTTTACAACAGATTCAGCGGCTTGTTTACGAGGGATAGAAATTGAGGCGGATGTTGTTTTAAAAGCAACCAAAGTTGATGGCGTCTATTCTGCTGATCCATCGAAGAGTTCAGATGCGGTTTTTTATAATAAATTAACGTATCAGGACGTATTAGAACGCGAATTAAAAGTGATGGATTTGGCAGCATTTACGCTGGCTCGTGATCATAATTTACCTATTCGCGTTTTTAACATGAATAAACCCGGTGCGTTACGTCGAATTGTGATGGGTGAAAATGAAGGCACGTTAATCTCGTGTGATTAATCTCCTGAAAGACACGGATGATTTTTGGCGGTATGATATTATCAGCATCGTTAAAATAATTGAATTGGGTTATCGGTTATAGCCTAATATTTATAACCAGTTGCTAAGGGTTTAAATGTGATTAATGAAATCAAAAAAGATGCTCAAGAGCGTATGGAAAAAAGCGTCGAAGCATTGAAAAGTCAAATTAATAAAGTTCGTACCGGCCGTGCATCGCCAAGTTTATTGGATGGTATCATGGTTGAATATTATGGTGCTGCAACGCCGTTACGTCAGTTAGCGAATATTACCGCTGAGGATTCACGTACACTCGCCATTACTGTGTTTGATCGTACGTTAGCACCAGCAGTGGAAAAGGCTATTATGGCATCAGATCAGGGTCTTAATCCTTCTTCAGCAGGAACCATAATACGGGTGCCTTTACCACCGTTGACGGAAGAGCGACGTAAGGATTTGATTAAAGTTGTCCGTAATGATGCTGAGCAGGGACGTGTATCTGTTCGTAATGCACGACGTGATGCGAATGATAAAATCAAGGCATTACTAAAAGATAAAGAAATTAGTGAGGATGATGAACGTCGAGCACAAGATGAAATCCAGAAGTTGACCGATAATTTTATTAAAAAAGTTGATGAAGCTTTGGAACAAAAAGAAAAAGAATTGATGGAATTTTAAACATTTTTATAATAAAGCCATAAGCTATATAAAAGTAAGTATGGCTTTATTATATCTTTAAATTTATTGCTCCATTTTATGTTATGCTATATGGCTGAGTTAAGAATAATTCTTTTTAATTAAATAGTAGAGCATATATATCACAATGATACGTCTGACAATTTTAGGCTCGACGGGTTCAATTGGTAAAACGACACTATCAGTAGTCAAAAAAAATCCAGCGAAATTTGAAATTATCGCATTAGTTGCACATAAAAATGTGGCTACTATGGCTCAGCAATGTTTAGAATTTCAGCCACAATATGCTGCTATGTCAGACGAAAAATCAGCCAATAATCTAAGAAGCATACTAAATAAACACGGATGTAAAACTGAAGTCATAGCAGGCAAAAAGGGAGTTTGTGAACTAGCGGCGCTTGATAATGTTGATCAAGTGATGTCCGCAATTACTGGAATTGCTGGATTAATGCCAACATTAGCTGCGATTCGTCAAGGTAAGCGTATTTTATTAGCCAATAAAGAGTCATTAATTACTAGTGGGCAACTGTTTTTCGATGCAATTAAAAAATATGGTGCTCAAGTCCTGCCTATTGATAGTGAACATAATGCGATATTTCAAAGTTTACCGACTGAAATTCAGCGTAATTTAGGTTTTGCTAATCTTGAACAACATGGAATAACGCGCATAGTATTAACTGGCTCGGGTGGTCCTTTTCGTGAAATTCCGCTCGCTTCTCTTAAGAACATGACGCCTAATGAGGCTTGCAATCACCCTAATTGGTCTATGGGGCGTAAGATCTCGGTTGATTCGGCAACGATGATGAATAAAGGGCTTGAGTATATTGAAGCGCGGTATTTTTTTAATGCTTCAGCCGAACAAATTGAAGTTATTATTCATCCACAATCTGTTATTCATTCCATGGTACGCTATCAGGATGGAAGTGTGATCGCTCAATTAGGTACTCCTGATATGAGAACACCGATTTCCTATAGTATGGCTTATCCAGATCGTATCCCTTCAGGTGCAGCGACACTTGATTTTAAACAATTATCTTCATTAACTTTTATTGCTCCAGATTACCAACGTTACCCCTGTTTGAAATTAGCGATTGATGCTTGTCATCATGGGCAAGCAGCAACCACAATTTTAAATGCTGCGAATGAAGTTTCTGTTGCTGCATTTTTGGCCGGAAAGCTTCGATTTACTGATATTGCGCAAGTTAATTTGGATACAGTAGAAAGGTTAATTTTGGCCGAACCTGATAGCATTGATGCAGTGTTAGCGATTGATAGTGAAGCGCGTCAAATGGCAATTAATTATATTGAAACATTAGCAATATCCTATTAATAAAGAATTTTAACTGCTCAAATGTTTCTATATTTATTTCAGATTAAATTTTTATAAAATTATAATGGGTTAAGGATATCAAAAATGAATAAAGAGCTAACTATTAACTTATTAGTAAATATGGAAATTTTTCGATTCATCTTAAGTAATTTTATTTTTATTATCCAAAATAATTAAGCGCAATAGTTAGGTTAGCTTATAGTAAAGGAACTTTTTTGGCATGAAACTTATGTATGATAATGATGGCTCACAGCAACGAATTCCGAGGCATGTTGCTATTATTATGGATGGTAATGGACGCTGGGCGAAGCAACATGGAAAGTTAAGAATTAAAGGGCATCGAGCAGGAACAGAAGCGGTACAAAAAGCGGTTAAATTTGCTGTTGAAAATGAGATTCAGTCTTTAACGCTCTATGCGTTTAGTAGTGAAAATTGGAATCGACCACAAACTGAGGTTATTGCTCTGATGGAACTTTTTACTTGGTTTCTGGATGATGAAGTTAAAAATTTAAATATTCATAATGTTAAATTAACGATTATTGGCGATATCAGCCGATTTAAAACTAAATTACAAAATCGTATCAAACACGCGGTTGACTTAACCGCAAATAATACCGGACTACAACTCAATATTGCCGCTAATTATGGTGGTCGTTGGGATATTACCCATGCAATGGGACTTATTGCAGAAAAAATTAAGGCGGGCTCATTATTACCAGAAAATATTAACGAAGATACGGTAAATGAATTTATTAGTCTACATGATCAACCAACCGTTGATTTAGTTATTAGAACTGGGAGAGAATATCGCATCAGTAATTTTCTTTTATGGCAGATTGCTTATGCTGAATTTTATTTTACCGATGTGCTCTGGCCGGATTTTGATGAGGAAGCTTTCAAAAGTGCAATTGTGGCTTTTAATCAGCGTGAACGACGTTTTGGTAACACTGAGCCTGATGATATCAATGAAGAATAGGGGACTCTTTTGCTAAACTTAAATGCTCGTATCATAACAGCTATCATACTTATTCCATTAGTTATCGCGGCACTTTTTTTCTTACCTCCTAACTTGTTTGGTTATGTTATCATTGTTATTTGCTCGTTAGCTGCTTGGGAATGGAGCCAATTTATTGGCTGGACAGTGCAGATTAAACGAATTATATCTGCTCTTTTATTTGGTATTTGTTTATTGGGTTTACAATTGTCATTTCAGGATCTCAGCCAATTAACAACAGAGCCTTTGATTATTTATATTTTATCAGCTGGGTTAGTTTGGTGGTTAGTTGCGATAATATTGGTTGTCACTTTTCCTACTTCTGCTCGATTCTGGTCTCAGTCAGTAATATTAAAAATTTTGTTTGGTGTTTTAACCATTTTACCTTTTTACTGTGGCATGTTGGTATTAAAAAGCGTCGATTATCATATTGACAATTTTATCGGTGCTTGGTGGGTGCTTTATGTCATGCTATTAGTTTGGAGTGCAGATAGTGGCGCTTATTTTTTTGGACCTTTATTTGGTAAGCATAAATTGGCGGCGAAGGTTTCTCCTGGTAAAACCTTGGAAGGTATGCTCGGTGGAATGCTGACAGCAGGTATTATAGCCTGGCTATTTAGTTTATTTGTTCCTGTTTTATTAATATCCAAGAATTTACTATTTTGTTCTGTTATTGTTGTAATTATTTCTGTTTTTGGTGATTTAACGGAAAGTATGTTTAAACGTCAGGCTGGCATCAAAGATAGTAGTCATTTAATTCCAGGACATGGTGGCGTATTAGATAGAATCGATGGTTTGACCGCTGCTATACCTGTTTTTGCAGGGTTGACATTGTTATTTTTTTAGTTTTTAAGGTATATCATGGGATTTGTTTGGAGTTTAGCGGCATTTATTATTGCATTAGGTGTGCTAATTATCGTACATGAATTTGGCCATTTCTGGGTGGCTAGGCGCTGTGGTATTTATGTCGAGCGTTTCTCCATTGGTTTTGGCAAAGCCTTATGGCGTAAAGTCGATCGTCATGGTACAGAATTTGTTATCGCCCTGATCCCGTTAGGTGGCTATGTTAAAATGCTAGATGAGCGATTAGCCGCTGTAGCACCAGAGCGTCGCCATTTTGCTTTTAATAATAAAACAGTAGGACAACGTGCTGCAGTGATTAGTGCAGGGCCAATAGCCAATTTTTTATTGGCAATATTTGTTTATTGGTTAGTTTTCATTATTGGTATCCCTTCCGTGCGCCCAGTCATTGAAGATATTCAGTCAAACTCGATTGCTGAGCAAGCAAATATTTCACCAGGTATGGAACTAAAATCAATAGATGGTATCGAAACCCCTGACTGGAACGCAGTTCGTCTCGCCTTGATTAGTAAAATTGGTGATGAAGAATTAAGCATGAAGGTTTTACCTATTGGAAATTCAACGCCGATAAAAAAAGTGATTGATTTGCGGGAATGGCATTTTGATCCAGAAACTCAGGATCCGGTTTTATCTTTGGGAATTATGCCAGTTAGTGCCAGGCAAGATCCCATTGTGCGTAATATTCAACCTGGTTCAGCGGCAGCATTATCAGGTTTACAATTAGGAGATAGAATTGTAAAAGTGGGTGATCAGATAATAGATGTTTGGCATCCATTCACCTATTTTGTTCGGCAAAGTCCTAATATTCCATTGTTATTGACGATCGAAAGACAAGGTGAACAGCAGCAATTAACGTTAACACCAGAAGTAAAAACGATAGCTAAAGGGCGGCAAATTGGATTTGCCGGGCTTGAATTATCAGTAATACCACTTGCAGATGAGTATAAAATCACTCAGCAATATGGTCCGTTTTATGCGTTGTACCAGGCAACGGATAAAACTTGGCAGTTGATGAAGTTGACAGTTAGCATGATAGGCAAATTGGTCACTGGTGATATTAAACTCAATAATCTTAGTGGGCCTGTTTCTATTGCAAAAGGGGCCGGCATTTCCGCTGAGTCTGGGTTAGTGTATTATCTGATGTTTATTGCATTAATTAGTGTCAATTTAGGGATCATTAACCTGTTTCCTTTGCCTGTATTAGATGGTGGGCACTTACTCTTCTTGTTAATCGAAAAGATTAAAGGAAAGCCAGTGTCTGAGCGTGTACAAGACTTCAGCTATCGTATTGGTGCTATTGCATTGATATTATTAATGGGGCTTGCACTTTTCAATGATTTCTCTCGTCTTTAAGAGAGAGACTAGTTAGGAATACTCATAACAACAATGGCGATGAAAAAGTTGCTCATAGCATCGCTGCTATTTGGCAGCGCCACTGCATACGGTTCAGACGGGTTTGTAGTTCAAGATATTCATTTTGAAGGTCTTCAACGCGTCGCCGTTGGTGCAGCACTATTGAATATGCCTGTTCGGGTAGGAGATACGATTAATAATGACGATATAGGTCGTACTATTCGAGCGCTATTTTCAACGGGTAATTTCGAAGATGTTAGAGTTTTGCGTGATGGAAATACGCTTATAGTTCAAGTAAAAGAGCGGCCAACTATTGCAAGCATTACATTCTCTGGTAATAAGTCGGTTAAAGACGATTTATTAAAGCAAAATCTTGAGGCTTCCAATATTCGCGTTGGTGAAGCCCTTGATCGCACAAAACTGGCGAATATCGAAAAGGGTCTGGAAGATTTTTATTACAGTGTTGGTAAGTATAATGCGACAGTTAAAGCGGTAGTCACACCGCTACCGCGTAATCGTGTTGACTTAAAATTAATCTTTTCTGAAGGCGTTTCAGCTAAGATCCAACAGATTAATATCGTCGGTAATAAAGCATTTACCACGTGTGAATTGGTAAACCGTTTTCAATTACGTGATGATGTACCCTGGTGGAATTTTATTGCTGATCAAAAATATCAGAAACAAAAATTGGCAGGTGATTTAGAAACCCTACGCAGTTTTTATCTCGACCGAGGTTATGCCAAATTTAATATCGACTCAACTAATGTTAGTCTGACACCTGATAAGAAAGGTATTTATGTTACTATCAATGTGACAGAAGGCGATAAATATACCATATCCGGCGTTGAATTAAATGGCGAAACTGCTGGCCATTATGATGAAATCAACCAATTAATCACCATCAAACCTTCTTCGCTTTATAATGGTACTGAAGTTACTAATATGGAGAGCAAAATTAAGGATCTCCTGGGTCGTTATGGTTATGCTTATCCCCGTGTTATTACCCAACCTGAAATCAATGATGAAGATAAAACTGTTAAACTGCATGTGAATGTTGATGCTGGTAGCCGTTTTTATGTTCGCCAAATCCGTTTTGTCGGCAATGATGTTAGTAAAGATTCTGTTTTACGTCGTGAGATGCGTCAGATGGAAGGCGCTTGGTTAGGCAATGATTTGGTTAACCTAGGCAAAGAACGATTAAATCGGACCGGTTTTTTCGAAACTGTTGACGTTGAAACGCAACGTGTACCTGGTACACCTGATCAAGTTGATGTGGTCTATAAAGTTAAAGAACGTAATACCGGCTCGATGAACTTCGGCATTGGTTTTGGTACTGAAAGTGGTATCAGTTTCCAAGTCGGTGTTCAACAAGAAAACTGGCTTGGTACTGGTAATGCTGTTGGAATTAGTGCAAGCAAGAATGATTATTCGACTTATGCGGAATTATCATTAACCGATCCTTATTTTACCGTTAATGGTGTCAGCTTGGGTGGCCGATTATTCTATAATGATTTTAGTGCCAAGGATGCCGATCTTTCACGCTATAATAATAAAACTTATGGTGTTGATAGTACCTTGAGTTTTCCTTTTAATGAAAATAATGCGTTTCGAATTGGGGCAGGTTTTGTTCATAACTCCCTGTCTGATATGAAAGCTCAAGTCGGAATGTGGCGTTATTTACAAAGTATGGGCGAAAATCCCAATATTGATGATAAAGCGCGCTATAATGCTAATGATTTTACCCTTAATTTAGGCTGGACTTATAATAACCTAGATCGTGGTTTCTTCCCGACAGCGGGCAATAAAACTTCATTAAATAGTAAAATCACCATTCCCGGTTCTAATAATCAATACTATAAGATTCGGTTTGATACATCGCAATATTATCCCATTGATGAGGATAACAAATGGGTATTATTAGGCCGGGCACAGTTAGGTTATGGTAATGGTTTTGGTGGAAAAGAATTACCATTTTATGAAAACTTTTATGCTGGTGGTGCCGGTACGGTACGTGGTTTTCGTTCCAATAATATCGGCCCTAAAGCAATTTATCTTGAAGAAAAAAATGGTGTAGTAAGTCCAAAATCCGGTAGTCCCTCAACGGATGCTGTTGGCGGAAATGCAATGGCGACAGCGTCATTAGAGTTAATTACGCCAACCCCGTTTATTGATGAAAAGTATGCTAATTCGATCAGAACTTCTTTCTTTATTGATGCGGGTACTGTTTGGGATTCGAATTGGAGTAACACCCGCGCAGACTGGAGAGCAGGAATGCCTGACTATGGTAAGGCATTCAATATTCGAGTTTCGACAGGGATTGCATTACAATGGATGTCACCACTTGGTCCGCTGGTCTTTTCTTATGCCAAACCAATAAAAGATTATGAAGGTGACAAATCTGAAGAGTTTCAGTTTAATATTGGTAGGACGTGGTAAAACGTCAATTCAATTCATTGATTCGCTTGTGGTCAGATCATAAGAGATAAGGAGTTTAGTGTGAAAAAATTGTTGTGTGCAGCAGGTTTAGGTTTGATTTTATCTGTATCTGCCAGTGCTTATGCAGAGAAAGTTGCCGTTATTAACGTCGGTGAAGTTTTTCAGAACATAGCAACTAGTAAAGCGGTAACTAAGCAACTTGAAAAAGAGTTCAAAGGACGCGCTAGTGAGTTGCAAAATATGGAAAAAGATTTACAGGCTCGGGCAGAAAAATTGCAAAAAAGCGCCGCTAAGCCTAATGAAAAAGATCTTCAAGCGTTTGAGGCTAAGCGGAAAGATTTTCTTCAAAAAGCACAGCAATTTGAACAAGATAACCAACGTCGTCAGCAAGAAGAGCGCAATAAAATATTGCAAACAATAAAGACGGCAACTAAAGCGGTTGCAGAGAAAGAGCGTTACGACGTGGTTGTTGACGTAAATGCGGTTCTCTATCCGGAAAATAGTTCTAGCCTGAAAAATATTACCGATCTGGTTATTAAGAAGGTTAAATAATAGATGGTTTCTATTCGATTAGCTGATTTAGCCCAGCAATTGGACGCGCAGCTACATGGTGATGGTAATATTACCATTACCGCTATTGCGCCTATGCATTTAGCGAAGGAAGGGCAAATTACTTTTTTATCGGATAGCCGTTACCTAACGCAATTGGCAAAATGTAAAGCTGCTGCTGTGGTATTAAAGCAAGAGGATCTAGCCGAGAGTAAAATAGCCGCATTAGTGGTTAAAGATCCTTATCTTGCCTATGCTCGATTAGCTCAAATTTTAGATACCACGCCAAAACCTGCACAAAATATCCATCCTTCAGCGGTTATTGCGAAAGATGTTGAGCTCGGCGAAGATGTTGCCATTGGCGCTAATGCCGTTATTGAGTCAGGGGCGACATTAGGTAATCAGGTTATTATTGGCGCAGGTTGCTTTATTGGTAAAAATGCCAAGATCGGTCAGTCTACGCGTTTATGGGCAAATGTTTCTGTCTATCATAGTGTCGAGATAGGTGAACAGTGTCTTATCCAATCTGGAACAGTTATTGGTTCAGATGGTTTTGGCTATGCAAATGAAAAAGGCCAATGGATAAAAATACCTCAATTAGGTACAGTTATTATTGGAAATAATGTTGAAATTGGTGCTTGTACCACCATTGACCGAGGTGCACTAGAGAATACAATAATTGGTAATGGGGTTATCATTGATAACCAATGTCAGATTGCTCACAATGTGATTATCGGTGATCATAGTGCTATTGCCGGTGGTGTTATTATGGCCGGTAGCCTGAAAATAGGCCAATATTGTATGATTGGTGGTGCCAGCGTGATTAATGGACATATGGAAATTTGTGATAAAGTTACTATAACCGGAATGGGAATGGTAATGCGTCCAATTAGTGAGCCGGGAATATACTCTTCTGGCATCCCATTACAGCCAAATAAGGTTTGGCGAAAAACAGCCGCTTTAGTCATGAATATTAATGAAATGGCTAAGCGTATGAAGGCACTAGAACGTAAGGTATTTAGTAAAGATAACTAAATACTGCTGTGTAGATTTGTTAATTGCGGCCTGCAGATTACCTTATTGAGGGTTAAAGCAGGCCGCATTATTAATATATAATTTTTTAAATTTAAACAAGAAGAGTCTTTTCTATGAGTGATAAACATACTCTGGATATAGAAGAAATTTTAGGTTTGTTACCCCATCGCTATCCTTTTTTGTTAGTTGATCGTGTATTGGATTTTGAAGAAGGTAAATTTTTACGAGCAGTAAAAAATGTCTCTTTTAATGAACCTTTCTTTCAAGGTCATTTTCCGGGTAAACCAATATTTCCGGGGGTATTAATTCTTGAGGCAATGGCTCAGGCGGCTGGTATTCTAGCCTTCAAGAGTGTGGGAAAATTAGAGCCTGGCGAACTTTATTATTTTGGTGGTATTGACGAAGCAAGATTTAAACATCCGGTGCAACCTGGTGATCAGATGATTTTTGAGGTAACGTTTGTTAAAACTAAGCGTGGTTTGACGCGTTTTAAAGGTATTGCAAAAGTGGATGAAAAAGTTGTTTGTGAAGCGACAATGATGTGTGCTCGCAGCCAAGAAGCGTAAAAATGAGGGCTGATATGATTAATAAAACAGCGATTATTCATCCCTCTTCTATTATTGAAGAGGGCGCGATTATCGGTGCAAATGTCCACATAGGCCCGTTTTGCTATATTGGTTCTCAGGTTGAAATTGGTGCAGATACCACACTGAAATCTCATGTGGTTATCAATGGCAATACCAAAATTGGTTGTAATAACCAGATATTTCAGTTTGTCACGATAGGTGAAATTAATCAGGATCTAAAATACCAAGGAGAGCCAACTCGAGTTGAGATTGGTGATCGCAATCGCATTAGGGAGAGTTGTACCATTCACCGTGGGACCCTACAAGGCGGAGGTTTAACCAAAATAGGTCATGATAATCTATTGATGGTAAATACCCATATAGCCCATGATTGTTTGCTAGGCAATTATTGTATAATTGCTAATAACGGTACGCTTGGTGGACATGTTAAACTAGATGATTATGCCATCATTGGTGGTATGAGTGCGGTGCATCAATTTTGCCAAATTGGTGCTCATGTTATGGTTGGTGGCTGCTCTGGTGTTGCCCAAGATGTTCCGCCTTATGTCATTGCGCAAGGTAATCATGCGACTCCTTATGGTGTGAATATTGAAGGTTTAAAACGTCGTGGCTTTGATAAAGAATCACTACATGCGATTAGGAATGCGTATAAAATCCTTTACCGATGTGGCAAAACGCTAGATGAGGCCAGACAAGAATTGGTCGTTCTAGGTGAAAAGAATCAACAGGTAAAAATACTGAGTGATTTTTTAGAGAATTCACCACAATCTAACCGCGGGATTATTCGTTAACAAACAACCTGAATAGGAGAAATCTTTGGCGGATAGTCATCAAGTTGCAATTCAACAACGACCTTTGACTATTGGTCTCGTTGCAGGAGAAACATCAGGCGACATACTTGGTGCCGGTCTTATTCGTGCGCTAAAACAGCAAGTCCCTAATGCGCGTTTTGTCGGTGTCGCAGGTCCATTAATGCAAGCTGAGGGCTGTGAAGCCTGGTATGAAATGGAAGAGCTTGCTGTAATGGGGATTGTTGAAGTTTTGGGTCGACTAGCGCGATTATTAAAAATTCGAGCTGACCTAACTAAACGTTTCGCTAAATTGCGACCTGATGTATTTGTTGGCATAGATGCGCCTGACTTTAATATTACTCTTGAGCAAAAATTAAAGCAAACAGGGTTCAAAACCATTCATTACGTCAGTCCTTCTGTTTGGGCGTGGAGACAAGATCGTGTTTTCAAGATAGGGGAGGCGACCGACCTGGTGCTTGCTTTGTTACCCTTCGAAAAAAGGTTTTATGACCGTTACAACATTCCCTGCCGTTTTATCGGCCATACGATGGCTGACATCATACCGCTACAGCCTGATAAACAGGCTGCCAGAGCACAACTAAATATAGCCCATCATGCTAAATGTTTGGCCATTTTGCCGGGTAGCCGTCGGGCCGAAGTTGAAATGTTAAGTGCAGACTTTTTGCACGCAGCCCAAATTTTGCTAAAAGACTTTCCTCATTTGCAAATCTTAGTTCCTATCGTCAATCAACAGCGCCGGCAGCAGTTTGAAGCGATTTATCATGAGATTTCGCCAACCTTACCACTGAAAATTTTAGATGGCCAAGCGCGGATAGCTATGATCGCAGCTGATGTAACTTTATTGGCTTCGGGAACAGCTTCATTAGAATGTATGTTAGCAAAATGTCCGATAGTAGTTGGATATCGAATGAAATCAGTGACTTATTGGCTGGCTAAACGTTTGGTTAAAACCCCTTTTATTTCATTGCCTAATTTATTGGCTGGCGAAGAATTGGTTAAAGAATATATTCAGCAAGATTGTCAACCTGAACAATTAGCTGGCTCACTTAAGTCTTTACTAATCGACGAAAAAAAGGTTGAGCAGCTAAAACAAACCTTCTTGCAACTACATGAAAGTATCCGTTGTCATGCTGATCAACAAGCGGCAGAGGCTGTCTTGGAGCTAAGTATAAAATGAATAATTTTATTTATCCTAAAGCAAAATTTATTGCGGGTGTTGATGAGGTTGGTCGAGGACCTTTAGTTGGAGCAGTAGTGACAGCAGCCGTGATTTTAGATCCCAAACAGCCAATAATAGGATTGGCGGATTCAAAAAAATTAACTGAAAAGCGGCGTAACGCACTTTATATTGAAATTCAAAACAAAGCATTGTGTTGGAGCATTGGGCGTGCAGAGCCTGAAGAGATTGATAAAATCAACATATTGCAGGCAACTTTTTTAGCCATGCGCAGGGCAGTGGCGGCACTTACCACTATGCCTGATTTTGTTTTGGTCGATGGCAATAAGAGCCCAGGCTTTGCTGTACCTTCTCAGGCAATTATTAAAGGTGATAGTTTGGTGCAGGAAATTAGTGCCGCGTCAATATTAGCGAAAGTGACCCGAGATAGGGAAATGCGCGAGTTAGATATCCTTTATCCAGAATATGGTTTTGCTCAACATAAAGGCTACCCAACGGCATTTCATTTAGAAAAACTGGCTCAGCATGGTGCAACACAGTTTCATCGCAAAAGTTTTGCGCCTGTTCGCCGAGTACTGAGTTGCAAAGAGTATAGCTAAGAAAATGGCCGAACCACGTTTTATACACTTACGCGTACATAGTGACTATTCCATTATTGATGGATTAGCAAAAATTAATCCACTCGTTAATCGAGTGGCAGAATTAGGTATGCCTGCATTGGCAATAACCGATTTTACCAATCTTTATGGTTTAATAAAATTTTATGGTGCGGCACATTCTGCCGGAGTTAAGCCAATTATTGGTGCAGATTTTTATCTAGAGAGTGAATTACTCGGCGATGAAGTTGCCCATTTGACTATCCTGGCCAGAGATAATAAAGGTTACCATAATCTAACCCTGCTTATTTCCGCTGCCTATCAAAAAGGCTATGGCACGATCGGACCAACTATCAAACGAGACTGGCTAGTAACCCATAAAGAGGGACTATTATTACTCTCTGGTGGCTGCATGGGAGATGTGGGTAAATTTCTGTTGCGCGGAAATCAGCAACTAGTTGAACAATGTTTGGATTTTTATCAAACCCATTTCCCAGATAACTATTATCTAGAAATTGCTAGAACTGGACGGCCTGATGAAGAGAGTTATTTGCATGCCGCAGTCCAATTGGCTGCACAAAAAGGTGTGCCAGTCGTTGCCACGAATAATGTACGCTTTATTAATAGCGATGATTTTGCTGCCCATGAAATACGGGTCGCGATCCATGATGGTTTTACACTCGCTGATCCGAAAAGACCAAAAAATTATAGTCCTCAGCAATATCTACGCAGTGAACAGGAAATGGTTGAGTTATTTGCCGACATTCCTGAGGCATTGGAAAATAGTGTCGAAATTGCTAAGCGCTGTAATGTAATGATGCGTTTAGGCGAATATTTTTTGCCGCAATTCCCGACCGGCGATATGGTAACGGAAGATTTCCTGATCAAATGTGCAAAAGCCGGGTTAGAAGAGCGTTTACAATTTCTTTATCCCGACGAGAAGGAGAGAGCTAAGCGACGGGTTGAATATGATCAACGTTTAGATATCGAGTTACGAGTGATTAATCAGATGGGATTTCCTGGTTATTTTCTGATCGTAATGGAATTTATTCAATGGTCAAAAGATAACGCTATTCCGGTAGGCCCGGGACGAGGATCAGGCGCAGGCTCATTAGTCGCTTATGCATTAAAAATTACGGATTTGGATCCGATTCAATTTGATTTGCTATTTGAGCGTTTTCTTAATCCTGAGCGTGTTTCCATGCCTGACTTTGATGTTGATTTTTGTATGGAAAAACGCGATCAGGTCATTGAACATGTGGCGCAAATGTATGGTCGTGATGCTGTTTCACAAATTATTACTTTTGGTACCATGGCCGCAAAAGCGGTTATTCGAGATGTTGGTCGGGTACTGGGGCATCCGTATGGATTTGTTGATCGTATCGCCAAATTAGTTCCGCCGGATCCCGGTATGACGCTTGAAAAAGCATTCGTTGTAGAACCACAATTGCAAGAAATTTATGATGCTGATGAAGAAGTTAAAGCATTAATAGACATGGCGCGCAAACTTGAAGGTGTGACACGTAATGCGGGTAAACATGCGGGTGGAGTAGTCATTGCGCCGACCAAAATAACAGATTTTGCCCCCCTTTATTGTGATCCTGAAGGGCAAAATCCGCTTACCCAATTTGATAAAAATGATGTTGAATACGCCGGGCTGGTAAAATTTGATTTTCTTGGTCTAAGGACTTTGACAATTATTAGTTGGGCGTTAGATATGATTAATCAACGTCGGGCAAAACAAAATTTAGCGCCCATCGATATCGCGACCATCCCTCTCGATGATCAAAAATGTTTTGAACTATTGCAACGGGCCGAAACGACAGCGGTATTCCAACTAGAATCTCGGGGTATGAAAGATTTGATTAAGCGATTACGCCCTGATTGCTTTGAAGATATGATTGCTCTGGTTGCACTTTTTCGTCCCGGCCCATTACAGTCAGGGATGGTGGATAATTTTATTGATCGTAAGCATGGACGAGAAGCCATCTCTTACCCTGATGTTGAATGGCAGCATGAATCATTACAACCGGTTTTAGAGCCTACCTACGGTATCATTCTTTATCAAGAACAAGTTATGCAGATTGCTCAGGTGCTTGCTGGTTATACGCTAGGGGGAGCAGATATGCTCCGTCGGGCGATGGGTAAGAAAAAGCCTGAAGAAATGGCACAACAGCGCTCAGTTTTTGAGGCAGGGGCGGTTAAAAATGGTATTGACGGTGAGTTAGGCATGAAAATCTTTGACCTGGTAGAAAAATTTGCCGGTTACGGATTTAATAAATCACATTCTGCTGCTTATGCCTTAGTTTCATACCAGACCCTTTGGTTAAAAACACATTATCCGGCTGAGTTTATGGCAGCAGTGATGACAGCGGATATGGATAATACCGAGAAAGTGGTTGGTTTAGTTGATGAATGTTGGCGTATGGAGTTGAAAGTATTGCCACCGGATATCAACAGTGGATTATATCATTTTCATGTCAATGATAGCGGTGAAATTGTTTATGGCATTGGCGCCATAAAAGGTGTTGGTGAAGGCCCAATAGAAGCTATTATTGAATCACGTCAAAAAGGTGGTTATTTTAAAGAAATTTTTGATCTTTGTGCACGGGTTGATACTAAAAAGCTTAATCGTCGCGTGATGGAAAAATTGATTATGTCCGGTGCTTTTGATCATTTAGGTCCGCATCGTGCTGCATTAATGTCTTCATTAGAAGATGCCTTAAAAGCGGCAGATCAACACGCTAAAGCTGAAGCAATTGGACAAACTGATATGTTTGGCGTATTAGCTGAAGCGCCTGAGCAGGTTGAACAATCTTATGCTAGTTTAGCTAAATGGCCCGAACAGCTTATATTAGAAGGTGAACGCGAAACATTGGGTCTCTATTTAACGGGACATCCTATTACCGCGTATTTGTCTGAAATTGAACGTTATACTAGTGGATTAAGATTAAAGGATGTGAATCCAACGCCTCGAGGACAGATGTCAACGGTGGTTGGTTTAGCGCTGACTGCTAAAGTAGTAACCACTAAACGTGGCAACAGAATAGGTATATGTACTTTGGATGATCGCTCTGGACGCTTGGATATAATGTTATTTTCAGATGCGTTAGAAAAGTATCAGCATCTACTTGAGAAAGATAAAATATTAATTGCCACAGGTCAGGTCAGCTTTGATGATTTCAATGGTGGTAATAAAATGTCTGTTCGTGGACTGATGGATCTTAGTGAAGCTCGTGAGAAATATGCCAGAGGTATTGCTATTTCATTGACAGATAGACAAATTGATGACCAATTATTAAACCGTCTTCGTAGCACATTGGAACCTTATCGTTCAGGAACAATACCGGTTCATCTTTATTATCAAAAGAAAGACGCTCGCGCTAAATTAAAATTAGGCGTCACTTGGCGGGTTACTCCGACCGATAATCTTTTGACTGAGCTGCGAACTCTGCTAGGTAATCAGCAGGTAGAATTAGAATTTGACTAAATAGGAATATTATGAGCCTTAATTTTCTGGATTTTGAACAGCCGATTGCGGAGTTGGAAGCAAAAATAGACTCGTTAACGGCAGTAAATCGTCAGGATACCAAGCTAGATATTGACCTAGATGAAGAGGTCGCTAGACTTCGCGAAAAGAGTTTAGAGTTAACACGCAAAATTTTTTCTGACTTAGGTGCTTGGCAAATAGCACAACTTGCTCGTCACCCGATGCGACCTTACACTCTGGATTATGCTGGACGTATATTCACGCATTTCCAAGAGCTAGCGGGTGATCGTGCTTATGCTGATGATAAAGCCATTGTTGGTGGATTGGCTCGATTGGATGCGCGTCCAGTAATGATTATTGGTCATCAGAAAGGACGTGAAACAAAAGAAAAAATTCGGCGTAATTTTGGCATGCCAGCACCAGAAGGATACCGTAAGGCTTTACGATTAATGGAAATTGCTGAACGTTTTAAGTTACCGATTATTACTTTTATCGATACACCGGGAGCTTATCCAGGAGTTGGAGCGGAAGAGCGCGGTCAGTCCGAAGCGATTGCCCGTAATTTACGTGAAATGTCCCGGCTCTCTGTTCCTATTATCTGTATGGTAATTGGTGAGGGCGGCTCTGGAGGGGCATTAGCGATTGGCGTTGGTGATAAAGTCAATATGCTACAGTACAGTACTTATTCTGTCATTTCACCCGAGGGTTGTGCTTCTATTCTTTGGAAAAGTGCGGATAAAGCCCCATTAGCTGCAGAAGCGATGGGGATCACTGCTTCACGTTTAAAATCACTTAATCTGATTGATAATATTGTTGAAGAGCCGTTGGGTGGCGCACATCGTAATTATGAACAAATTGCGCATAATCTTAAACAGCGTATTTTAAATGATTTGAGTGATATAGATGTATTTAGTCCTGAAAAGTTGAGAAACCGCCGTTATCAACGTTTAATGGAATGTGGTTATTGCTAATTTTACGCTAGCTAAGGTATAAAAATGGAAATAACTATCAATGGTTATTTCCATTTTTTAATGTTGAAAATTTTTTCATCTTTGATCATCATCAGATATCATGATTAAAAAATTTATCCCTCAATTTATTTTTTAAATAAATTTTACTTAATACAATAAATTATATTAATACTAGTAATATAATAAGTAGAAAATAGAGCAATAAATAATTACGACAGAGGTAGTTAGAATAATTATGAATGTTGATGAGGCTGCATTACTGAACCAAATTATAAAAACCATCGGCTCAACACGCCGAATATTGGTAGGCTTCAGTGGTGGACTAGATTCAACAGTTTTATTACATGCCTTAGTGTCATTACGTCAAACTACAGTGCTAAATCTTAATATCCGTGCGGTTTATATTCATCATGGACTTAATGATAAAGCTGATGATTGGGCTATTCATTGCCAGAAAGTTTGTTTTGACTGGCAGGTAGAGTTTTCTTCACAGCATGTTTATATCGACCCAACTAAAAAAGGGATAGAAGCAGCGGCGCGGGATGCACGATATCAAGCGTTTCGTGAAATACTATTACCTGAAGAAATTATTGTTACTGCCCAACATTTAGATGATCAAGCAGAAACTTTTTTATTAGCATTAAAACGGGGCAGTGGGCCAGCAGGTTTATCTGCGATGCCAATTTCTATTCCGTTTGCTGATACCTATTTAATTAGACCACTATTATCATTCAGCCGTCAGCAATTGGTTGTTTATGCTGAAAAAAAATCGCTTTCTTGGATAGAAGATGATAGTAATCAAGATCAGCGTTATGATCGTAATTTTTTACGTTTAGCTATAATGCCGCATTTTAACCGGCGTTGGCCGCATTTTTCACAAGCAGTGGCCAGAAGCGCCAGTTTGTGTGCAGAACAAGAAGCTTTACTCAATGAGTTACTACAAGATTATTTATCTCAGCTAGTAACGGCAGAAGGAGCCTTGCAGCTTTATACTTTAGCAAATTATTCTGAAATGAAACGTAACGCAATATTACGTCGTTGGTTGAGTTTACATCGAATTTTGATGCCTTCTCGTGTTCAATTAAAACAAATTTGGCAAGACGTCATCTGTGCGCGTCCAGATGCAGAGCCGCAATTTATATTAGCTAACAACAATGTTATTCGGCGTTTTAAACAACAGCTTTGTTTGCTGCCACAATTTAACGATCTCACTAAAATTTGTTTAGCGTGGCAGCTGCCTGCCGCGGTTAAATTGCCTGATAGCTTAGGTACGCTAATAGTCACAGATAAGGGAACTGGATTCCGGGCGCCGTTACCAAATGAGCAGGTTACTATTCGATTTGGATTAAAAGGAAATATTAAAATTATTGGTCGTCAGCACGCCAGACGGAGTAAAAAGCTTTGGCAGGAGTTAGGTGTAGCGCCTTGGTTAAGGGAAAGAACGCCTTTAATTTATTATAATGATGAACTTATTGCGGCAGTTGGTGTATTTATTACTCAATCAGGGCAATCTATTCAAGGCCAGTCTGAATTGAAAGTAAAATGGATAACAGATAAAAAACCCTTACTTTTCAAGTAAGGGTATTAGTGTGCAAGAGTAATCAAGATTTCTTTTATGAACCAGAATGATCAATAACGATGTCGCCAATTTCCGGATGACTAAAACTAACAATGTGATCTAATCGCAGTTGTTTTTTTCACTAGCAACATCAACAACCAGATATTCAACCTGTTTTTTTAACAGCAAATCAACTGCTTTGCCTTCAATAATCTCACCATTATCCAGTTTTATGGTTAACTGAAGACTATGCTGACAAGCGAGTTCTAAATAATCATAGTCATCACAGTTAATTGGTTTGTATTCAGTATCTTTAGACATAATCCCTCACCACTATTGTTAAGTGGCGGTTATTTGCCGCCTTTGAATATTTGTAATTATAAGCATTTACTGCTTAAAGCGCATAATAGCACCATACTTTTTTTCAACCGAACACGAGTTGCATATTACCATGCATGCAGATCACCCAATAACATTAAGCGTGTTGCTTAATAGTGAAATAAGGGTGTTTCGGTGATTGAAGTAAATTTTACGCTGTTCTGAGATGGAAATTCCAAAGACCTGCGCTAAGGAGTAAGAAGGTATCATCAATAAAGGGTCTACGATTCCGTAAAATTTGGGTCATGCAACCGAGGCGCTTGATACCCGCGATGGCGTGTTCAACTGTAATACGGATGCCCGAGATTATTTTATTTTCTTGTTTTTGTTCAGG
>NZ_NHNG01000423.1:0-2011 GCF_002287155.1 Arsenophonus sp. ENCA | reverse complement strand
TCGGGCATCCGTATTACAGTTGAACACGCCATCGCGGGTATCAAGCGCCTCGGTTGCATGACCCAAATTTTACGGAATCGTAGACCCTTTATTGATGATACCTTCTTACTCCTTAGCGCAGGTCTTTGGAATTTCCATCTCAGAACAGTGTAAAATTTACTTCAATCACCGAAACACCCTTATTTCACTATTAAGCAACACGCTTATAATTCAAAACGTCCCTACTTGAGTGATAAAGCCAAAGCATTCAAAGCTAAAACGATAAAAATTGTTAATGAACTTCGTGATAAAGCTGGTCATGATAAATTTCAGGGTGAGGTATCCGTATCGATGAGACTGTACCTCCCAAATAAAATAAAACGTGACGTGGATAATTATTCCAAAGGCGTACTCGATTCATTAACTGGGGCCAAAGTGTGGAACGACGATAGTCAAGTCCGCGTGATGACTATTGAGAAGATTAACAATAACGGCGGCGTGAAAGGCGGTAAGTGTATTGTCGTTATTAACGAGTATTGCGAGTAAGCACTATGAAAGAATTTCGTGACATTATGGTGATTGTTGCATGGGCTGCAATACCCATAAGTGGTTTTTTATCTACTGCTTTTTTAATTTATCACAGCAAGCCGGGCTGGGGCTGGTTGTTATTTGTTGTTTTTATTATTTCAGCATCAATCAAAATTAGTATCAAAAATTAATTTATATCACCTTCAACGAACTTGCATTATTCAGCTAACTACTTTTCCAATTTTAACGAGCATTGGAATAAATCAAAATCATTTCCAACTTCGATGTCATATGCCAAAGCATCTTAATCATCATCACCATCAACTAAATTCAAAACCTTTAACTTGGGACTCGAAAGTTAAAGGATTTTCGCTGTATGTCGAGAGTGAAGACGTTCATACCGCAATAGTGGCTTTTGAACATGCCTTATCGAAGCTGAAAAATGAAGAGACGACTTTCAAAGAAAGTGGTGTCATGGTTGGTGATGTTAAAGCGGGTTACTCTTACCCCTACCGATTTCACTGTGCAGCGAAAGGTCTTTACTGGGACGAAGTGGACTAATCAGGAATTTCCGCACTGATAGTGATGGGCAGAGGGCAAATGTATTCCCATATTGGCTCTGAGTTAAAAGTTTTTCCTGACCAGTAAAGATCCATTATATTGGTAAATGCTAGAACTGTTTGATTATTGTTTAATAGTGACATATCCCCACGGTGGTAAATATCCGTTTGTATTGTGAAAATTTTATCGGATGGTTTTCCGTCTGTAAGCCGAAAGTGCCTGGCTTTTTCCACACTATCCCAGGCAAAGAGTGATGTGTAACGAGATGGTTTTTCTGGGTAGACACATCTTCGGTAAAACTCAAGCCCCCAGTCAATGAATTCGCTTTGTTTGTAAATTTTTGCTCTATTGTTAATGAAGTAGCTTTCTCCTTGTGGAGCAAGTCCACATGGAAAAAGTTTGTCTACTAGCAATGACATTTTAGCGGGACTGATGTCAGTGAATCGCTTAGGCACGACGACATCGCCTGTTGCGTATAATCCGCGGCGGTCAACCATAAATAATTTCATTAAGTTACTCCGCTAACAATTGTTACTTTTATCAATTTTAGAATATCAGATACGATAATGCGTCGCCAGATGGTATTAGGTCGGCAAGCTATCGGCGTAAAGTTGGAAACAGATAGATTTTTGCAAACTAAAAAAGAACTCAGAAGAAACATACCCCATCATTCAAACACTCGAAAATAAATACACGAGTTTCGCAGTCTCTAAAAAAGAAGTATAAATTTAAAAACAAGAAAAAATCAGGATGTTCATATTTTGTCCGGTTATCCATGCATTAAAGATATCTATAAAATATTCTTGCAAGTAAGCAGTGTAAGATACTCTAGTTTGGCGTTATCAGAAGTCAGCCCATCGCCTTTATCTCATGACACGGTTAGCCGATGGTTAAAAAGTAGATGTTTCCGCCCTAAAGACCTATGGCGATTAGTTGAACCTTC